>JAZLIA010000130.1:0-5185 GCA_045617125.1 Clostridia bacterium
CCTTTCAGCCAGCTCCTTTCTTTCGCCGGCTGCCCGTTCGGACAAATGGATCACTCCGTCTCCTAAGAAATAGCGGTAGCGATCCTCCGGGTGAGGAGCAAGACCCTCCATCGTGAGCGCCCGGTTCATTGCAAAGGAAATGTCGGGCAGGGAATTGACCAGGGTACCATCCAGATCAAATATCACGGCTTTTTTCATGGGGGAAAATCCTCCTTATTTTTGCTGTGCGGCGTTTCTGGCATGATCTTCCTGATTTGAGGCCAGAGGCAAAAACCAATCCCGCTTTAATTATACGCCATGGCCCCCTGCGTTTCAACCGGGCCGGAAAAAAGCAGAAGACCGGTATTTTTTGCAGAACATAATTATCAGGTAGACATAAGACCGGATTTTGGGTAAAATATGAAACAGTACAGATGTTCATCCGATCCGTTTTCCTTTTTGGAAAACGGGCAGAGGAGGTTCTTTGGAGGATTTGAAATGCTCAGAAAGAAAAAACGCCCCCGTGCAACGCCGCTGTTTATGATGATCGCCGTGATTTTGGTCTCGCTGATCATTCTCTTTGCGATCAGCGAAGCCAATCGCAGGGCGGATGAGAAAGAAACATTGGATACTTTTTACAGATTATCTGCGATTACCCCCACGCCATCGGCTACGGTGCCCAATGTGAGAGTGACGGAGAGGACGGAATCCGCGCCGGCTGTGACCCCGGTTCCGGTCAGCAGCGGAGAAACTTTTCTTACTGCGGCCCCTCTTTTAACGGCTGCGCCTGCTCCTACTTTGGCACCGACAGCGGAAGCGGAAGCCGTGCTCTCGGTAGGTTCCGGGGGAGAGGAAGTCCGCAGGCTTCAGCAGAGGCTGAAGGAACTGGGGTATTATTCCGGAAAAGTGGACGGCGACTTTGGCAGCGGGACCAAAAACGCGGTAATATGGTTCCAGCGCCAGCACGGTCTTTCAGTGGATGGCATTGCCGGAAACGCGACCAAGACCGCTTTGTATTCTGAAAACGCGCAGATCGCTTTTGCAACCCCTACACCGGAGCCCATTTCTGTGCTTGACGGTGATATCCCTCTTCTTGTGAACCGGGAACACCCGGTGGATAAGAATTTCACTCCCACCGGCCTGGTGAAGCTGGAGGATACGATTCCAAAGGGATTGTGCGTTTACAAGATCAAGAATCTGCAGGCGGTGGATGAAGCGGTTCAGGCTCTGATCCGTCTGCTTCAGGCTGCTCATGCCGATGGGCTGAGCGAATGGCAGATCTCTGAGGCTTACAGGACTTACGATAAGCAGAGATCTTTGTTTGATAACTCAGTGAACCAGTTTATGCAGGAGGATGGCATGAGCAAATCCCGGGCGCAGAAGGCGACCCGGCAGACGGTGGCGGATCCCGGCACCAGCGAGCATCATACCGGTCTGGCTTTTGATATTACCGTGCCGGGCAGGCTTTTCTGCGATACGGCACAGTACAGGTGGATGCTGAAAAATTGCTGGGATTACGGGTTTATCCTGCGGTATACCGATGAAAAAACCTCTGTGACCGGTTTTCTGGGCGAAGAATGGCATTTTCGCTATGTGGGACGGGAACACGCACTGCGCATCCGGGATGCAAATCTGTGCCTGGAGGAATACGTGAATCTGCTTGAAAGGCAGTGAAAGGGAAACAGCATGAAAACGCTGATCGAACTGTATGACGAGCGTCCCATTGAAAACGTGGTGACAGGAGAAGTGTTCAGAGCGGAGAAGGTCGTGTATGTATGCGACCGGGAGATCGCTGCGGACAGGAAGCTGCAGAGCAAGCTGAAGCAATATTTTTCGGCCAGGGGTGTGACGGCGGAGCTTTCTTTTGTGGAAACGGATATGCTTCATACCGATGCGATCATAAAAACGCTGAATGACATTTTGTCTGTGCATGAGGATTGCGTGCTGGATGTGGCAGGCGGCACGGATGCAGCCCTGTTTGCCTGCGGAGCGGTCTGCGCGGGACGGGAAATTCCGGTCCTCACCTACAGCCGCAAACGCAACCGGTTCTACAATATCAGGAATGCGGAGTTTGCTCAGGATCTGCCTTGCGAAATGAAGCTGACTATTCGCGACTGTTTCCTGATGGCAGGAGGCGATATGCGTACAGGACGGGTGGATAATGATGTGCTTGCTTCTTATTCTGATTTGTTTGATGGCTTTTTCCGCCTCTATATTGCACATCGCAGGGAATGGGTAAGCATCGTTAATTATATTCAGACGGTTTCCCAACCCGGAAAAAATGAAAAACCGTCGCTGTCCGTTTTGGGAGGCAGAACGGTGAAGGCCGGAAGAGGAAAGGCGACCGCCGATATGGCTGCCTTGAAGGATATGGAAAAGCTGGGGCTGATCCGGGAATTGCGGGAGGAGGGGGATCGTATCCGCTTCCGTTTTATGGATATGCAGGTGCGTACCTGGCTTCGGGATATCGGCAGCGTGCTGGAACTGTATATCTACAAGCTCTGTCTGGATGCCGGTGTGTATGATGATGTGCGCACCAGCGTGGTGGTGGACTGGGAAGGAAAAAAACAGCCGGATGGGGTGACCAATGAGATCGATGTGATGGCTTCCTGTGGCATTCGGCCTGTGTTTATCAGCTGCAAGACCTGTGATGTGAAAACGGAGGCACTCAATGAGCTGGCGATCCTCCGGGACCGCTTTGGCAGCGGGATCGCCCGGGCCGCCATCGTTTCCACCGGCGGACGTGGAAAAAACGTAATGCGCAACCGGGCGCAGGAGCTGGGCATTGAGGTGATCGAGCTTGGCGACCTCACCGGCGGAAAAGCAATGGAAAAACTGAAAAGACTGGCAACGGAATAAGGGGCGCAGCGCCCTGCGGAAGAACATCTGAAGAACTAATGGAGACCGGGGCAGGTTCCCGGTCTTTTTCATTGTATGCCGGGAAGATGAAACGCGCTGACAATCAGGAACAGAAAAAACGAAACAAAAAAACTCAAGAAATATTTCTTGAGGCGGCAGGATAAAGGGGATGAACATAGAATATATGAAATTGGAGGCAGATGGGATTTGCGTATCTGCGACGGATTCTTCTGCCTTGATGCTGATCAACAATCAGAAAGAGAGGAACGATATGGATAAATCTGAAGCTCTCCGGCTGATGACGGAAGAAAAAGAGAAAATCATGCTCGGAGACCAGCAGCGTGTCGCTGCCCAGAAGGCTGCGGGCAAGCTGACCGCCCGGGAACGGGTGAAGGCGCTCTTTGACGAGCAGAGCTTTGTGGAACTGGACGCCCTCAGAAAGTGCGGAGTCATTACCGGCTTTGGCACTGTGAATGATCGTCCCGCTTATTGCTTTGCCCAGGATGTGACCGATAGCGGAGCCGCAATGAGCAAAAATCAGGCGGCGAAGGTGATCCGGATGCTGGAACAGGCGAAGATGACCCTGTCTCCCGTGGTGATCCTGCCCGACAGCAACGGTATCTGTCTGGATGAAGGTGCTGCGGCGCTCAACGGATATGCCGATATCATGAATGCTCTGACACAGGTGTCCGGTGTGTGTCCGGTGATCTGCTGTGTGGCAGGCAATTGTCCTGGAACTGCGGCGCTGTTTTCTCAGCTGAGCGACATTACCGTGCAGGCAGGGAAAGGCCTTATCAGCTTCAACGGTCTCAAGGTGATGCAGAAGGGAGCCGATAAGGATAAGGATGCTTCCCAGCTTTTCGGAGCTGAAACGATGGCGTCTCAGGGCGGTGTTTCTCTTACTGCCGCAACGGAAGAAGAAGCTTTTGTGCTGGTAAGAAAGCTGGTGGATCTGCTGCCTTCCTGCAATCAGGAGGATGCCCCCTTTGACAGTGGGGATGATATCAACCGCATGATCGCTTCCGCTGACGAAATGAGCATCGGTGAACTGGCAAATGAGATCTTTGACCGGGAACAGAAGCTGGAGCTCGGTGCTGCTTACGGTAAGCAGAGCCATACCTACCTTGGCCGTATCGGAGGCCGCAGCTGCGGCCTCATCGCTCAGGAGGGCGGTGACATGGAAGCAAGCGACATGACCAAGATCGCCCGTTTTGTGCGTCTGTGCGACAGCTACCATCTGCCCGTGATCACCCTTGTGAACACCACCGGTGTGGCTGTGCCTGCTTCTCAGGACCAGGCGGAAATGATCCGCGCCTGCGCACGTCTTCTCTATGCCTATGCGGAGGCCTCCACGGTGAAGCTTTCTGTGCTGGTGGGCGCTGCAGTCGGCAAAGCTTATACGCTTTTGGGCGGCGGAAAGATGGCGGACGTGATCTATGCCTGGCCCGGTGCGGGAATCGCCGCGGTGAGCGCTGAAGTGTATCAGCGCACCATCGGAAAAGACGATTATGATACCCGTTTCTCTGCCCTGGCTGCTGCAAAGGAAGGCCTGGTGGACGATGTGATCGCCCCTGATGACACAAGAAAGCTGCTGATCAACGCGATGGAATTCATGATCGTGAAGCAGGGGAATATGCCCGACCGCAAGCATGGCAATATGCCCTTATAAGGAGAGCGGATATGAACAGCACAAGTTTTGCGGAAAGGCTCCTGCTGGGCGGAAAGACCACGCTGATCGGTATGATCGTGGTGTTTGTCGGCCTGGCGATCCTGATCGGCTGTATCACCCTGATGGGAATGCTGGCGCGTGACAGGAAAAAGAAGAAGGTCAAGGAAGAACCCGTAGCCGTTGAAATGAAGCCTGCTTTTGAACCCGCGGCGGAAGAAGAAGCAACGGATGAAAATGATGACGCGCTGATCGCCGTGATCACTGCTGCCGTGGCTGCCGTGTGGGATAAGAAGGATACCGGATTTACCGTGCGCCGTGTGCGCCGGTGCAGATAAAACGAAGATCACAGAAGGGAGTATCTATCATGCGTAAATTCAATATTACCGTAAACGGTGTTTCTTATGAAGTTGAAGTCGAAGAAGTGGCAGCCGGTGCCGCTTCCCAGTCTGCCCCTGTGGCTCCCGCTGCCGCTCCCAAGGCGGTTCCTGCTGCCGCTCCCAAGACTGCTGCCCCCAAGGCTGCCCCCGTTGCAGGCGGAACCAAGGTGACCGCTCCCATGCCCGGCACCATTCTGGACGTGAAGGTCGCCGTGGGTGCAAAGGTGAAGGCGGGGGACACCCTGATGGTTCTGGAAGCCATGAAGATGGAAAATGAGATCCAGGCTGCCAAGGATGGAAC
>JAZLIA010000131.1:0-11945 GCA_045617125.1 Clostridia bacterium
GTGCCGACGCAGATCTCGATCACATCGTCATCATCCATCAGGCCCTGTTCAACAGCGATGTCATAAGCCTTGTTGAAGTATTCCTGAGCCAGAGCCAGGTTGTAGCCGCTGATGGAAGCAATAGCGTCATCCACGGTGGCATACAGTTTGCCTTCGCCGATATCATCGCTCAAGCCCCAGAAGTTCACGATGACCTGCTTGGCCTCGTCGGTGGAGCGGTAAGGAATACCGTTCTCGGGGTCAGCAATGATCTGGCTGGAGTACAGAGCGAAAGCGGGGCCGTTCACGGGGCTGGTGGCCAGGCAGAATTCAGCGCGGTTCATGGCATAAGCCATAGCCATACGGAATTCCTTCACGGTCAGGATGGTCTTGTTCTTGTTTTCGCCGGCAGTCGCCTGGTTGGCGGCAAGAACGTCCACATCGGGGTTGAACACCATCGCGAAGATGGAGTCGCCTTCAGAATAGTAGCAGTTGTCAGAAGTGGAATAGTCAGCCATGTCATCCTTGGAAAGGCCATAGCTGTCCAGCTGACCGGCCAGGAACATTTCAAGGCGTGTGGAAGCTTCTTCAACGAACTGATACTTCAGGGTCGTGGTCTGATACTGGCCCTCTTCAAAGCCATAGAAATACTCGTTCTTGTCCAGGGTGAATTCCTTATCCATCTGGAAACTGGTGAGCTTGTAGGGACCATAGGACATGGTGGTTTCGGCAGAGGTGCCGTAGGTGTTGTTGAACACACCGTCCGTCATGGTGGTGAGGCTGTCATACAGAGGAATGTTCACCAGGGGGCAGCTCATGCCATACATGAGGTAGAAGCCTTCGCAGGGCTTATCCAGCACCATAACTACTTCATAGTCGCTCTTGGCAAAGTAGCCGACTTCGGAATAGTCCAGCTCGGGATAGGTCTTGGTGTAGGCGAAATAATTGGGCAGGTCATCCTCGGTCTCGCCCCAGGCAGGATTACCGCAGGTCACGGGGGTGAACAGGGCCAGGGTCTCATCGTTGAGAGCCACAAGGCCTTCTTCGTTCATCATGCCAACCAGAGTCTCCCAGTTGGTGATGTCGAAGTAAGCTTCGCCATAGGCATCCACATAGTCCTTCAGGGTGTTGCCGCTGGTCCAGGCCAGGGGGAAGTTGATGGCCAGATACACGGGCTCGTTGTCGGCAGAATAGTAGTTGCCGTCTTCACCCTTCACCAGGTCCGCCACGGTGTAAAACGCATTGGCGCCGTTGTCGAGGTTGACGGTCTTGCCGGCATACAGATAAGCCTGAGCATTGTGGATCACAACATTGGCGGAATACAGCGTATCGGCGCGGTAGTTCGCGGCATCGGGATCCAGCAGACGCTTCACGGATTCAGCGATATCGTTGGCGGTAATGGGGGTGCCATCTTCCCACTTGACATCCTGACGGATGGGGATCAGCCAGGCCTGCTTTTCAGCGCCTTCTTCCAGGCCGTACTGGCCGATGTAGTCGGCAGTCACGTCGATGGGATAATCGGCGGCCAGATCGGGAACCATTTTGTAGCCATCCATCGTGTCGTTATAATCGAAACGATAGAAACCAGTAGCGATCCAGTCCAGGATCGTGGAGTCATCATTGGTCTGATTCTGGAACTGACTCCAGTTGGTGGGGAATACGCTCATCGCAAGGTTATAGGTGTAAGTGGGAGCAGCTTCTTCCGCGATCGCGGCAGCGCAGCCCAACACCATGCAAGCGACCAGCACAAGGGCGAGCAGCTTCTTCATAGAGGGTACTTCCTTCCTTTCTGATTCCGTTAAAACGGTTTTATCATTCTATCATACCCCCTATTTTAGTGTCAACTTACAGGATATTACAATTATATAAATTAGCGTAATATTATTGTGAAAGATATTCTGGCTTCATTTGGCTAAGCAGGAGTCTTTTTGTACAGATCGCTTGTAGACACAGTATATTGCAAATTTATTTCTTTTTCATTTCATAAATGCGAAGGAAAAACAAGAATAGATACTGCAAAAAGCCCCGCCCTGTCACTTCAAAATGATCCCGGCACAGGTAAACCGGGAGTGACAGGACGGGCATGTCTCTTTCAAGGCCTCAAATTATGAAGCTGTGCAAAAATCATTCTTCGCCGCACACTTCCCGTTCGGCTTTTTCCATAGCGAATACCACTTTATCGCTCAGTGCGTCAAATTCAGGATCTTCCCTTTGCAGTTCCGGATGCGAAAGGATATAGCGCACCGATTCCCGGCCCGCGATATCAAACCGGTTCGGGCACACAAAGCCCGGCACCAGGCGTTTGAGCTTCCGGTTGTCAAAGATCACGGTGTTGAGCTTATCCCCCACCAGTTCACCGTTAAAATCATATCCCGGAACCTTCGCAAGCAAATGAGAGGGCACATAGCAGGGACGGTACTCCACCTTCAATTCATCCGCGATAACACGCATGATCTGGTCCCAGGTGAGACTCTCATCCGAAGTGATCTGCACTGCTTCGCCGATCGCATGCACATTTCCCATCAATCCCACGAAACCGGGAGCAAAATCGCGGGAAGCGGTCACGGTCCACAGCGTTGCGCCGTCAGAGGGAACCAGTACCTTTTTTCCCTCCATCATTCTCTTGAGTACCTGCCAGGGGCCCATCCTGCCATGCACAGGCAGCGGAAGCCCCCACTCGGCATAGGTGTGGCTGGGGCGCACCACGGTGAAGGGAAAGCCGTTTTCCCGATACGCACGCATCAGCACTTCCTCACAGGCGATCTTGTTGCGGCTGTACTCCCAGTAGGGATTGGCAAGCGGAGTAGATTCGGTGATGAAGGGGGAAGAAAGCGGCTTCTGATACGCCGATGCCGATGAAATGAAAATGTACTGCTTCGTTTTCCCGCTGAACAGGCGGATATCCCTTTCCACCTGTGCGGGCACAAAGGCAATAAAATCCGCCACCACATCGAATGACTCCTCTTTCAGCAATTCCTTTGCAGCAGCCTCATCTGAAATGTCGCAAAGGATCTGCTTTGCACCTTCAATGGTCTTATGTCCGCGGTTGAGCAGGGTAAGCTCCCATCCCTTTTTCACGAGCAGCTTGCTGATCTCCGTGGAGATCGTGCCGGTTCCGCCAATAAATAACGCTTTCAAAACAAACATCCCCCTTCTGATTATTTTCTTTTTTATTATCATAGCTTAAAAAGACCGCCGGCACAACAGCGTCGGCGGTTTTTTACCGGAAAAATCCCGGTTTTTTCACTTTTTCAGGGCACTTCATCACAGCAGCGGTTCATCTTTTCCGGGAATGCCGTAATGCTCGATCACATAATCCATATCCTTATCTCCGCGTCCGGACAGGTTGATCAGGATGCTGCCGTGCTTCATTTCCTTCGCAAGGCGGATCGCATGTGCTACGGCATGGCTGCTCTCCACCGCAGGAATGATCCCTTCATAGCGGCTGAGCGCATAGAAAGCGCGGATCGCTTCCTCATCTCCCACCGTTTCATACTTCACCCTGCCGGTATCCCGCCAGAACGCATGCTCCGGGCCGGAGGAAGGATAATCCAAGCCGCTGGCCACGCTGTATACCGGGGCAGGATCCCCGTTTTCATCCTTGAGCATGATGGAATTGAAGCCGTGCATAATCCCTTCCGTGCCATAGGTAAGCGAGGCGGCATGATCGCCGGTCTTCGGCCCGCGTCCCAAAGGCTCCACACCGTAAATGCTGACGGGATCGTTGATAAACCCGGCAAAGAAACCGGCCGAGTTGCTCCCGCCGCCCACACAGGCAGTGATCGCATCGGGAAGCTCGCCTGTCATTTCCATATACTGCTCGCGGGCTTCAATGCCCACCACGCTCTGGAAATCTCGCACCATCATCGGGAAGGGATGCGGCCCCAGTACGGAACCGATGCAGTAAATGCAATCCTTATATTCCCTGGAATAGGCCTTGAATGCCGCGTCGACCGCTTCCTTGAGCGTCTGCAGCCCTTCGGTGACCTCGACCACATTGGCCCCCAGGATCTTCATTCTGGCCACATTGGGAGCCTGCTTCTTAATATCCACAGAACCCATGTAGATGTCGCATTCGAGCCCGAAATATGCTGCTGCGGTAGCCAGAGCCACCCCGTGCTGGCCCGCGCCGGTCTCGGCAATGATCTTCTTTTTGCCCATATACTTGGCAAGCAGAGCTTCACCCATGCAATGGTTGAGCTTATGCGCACCGGAATGGTTCAGGTCCTCTCTCTTGCAGTAAAGCTGCACATCCCCCAGCGCATTGCTCAGCCGTTCAAGATGGCTGATCGGCGTAGGACGGCCCTGGAATTCCCGACGGATGCGTCTGAGCTCCGCAATGAAACGGCGGCTCTTCGCGATGGTGAAATAGGCTTCGGTGATCTCAGCCATTGCCGCTTTCAGTTCATCCGACACATAGCATCCGCCATAAGGACCAAAGAAACCGTCCTGATCCGGATAATTCTTGAAATATGTTTCAAAATCCACTCCACCGATATTCATATGCTTACCTCCTTATTGTCAGCAGGTTTTCTGCCAAGAGCAAGAGCCGCTGTCGCCGGCCCGTTTACTTACGCGGATGCAAAACTCCATCCACCCAATCGCCCACGCGATAAACGAGCTTCCGGTGTTTTTTCATTTGCAGGGCCGCTTCCAGCGCCCCTTCCCGGTAGACAGAATTGTCCGGGTCCATCCTCACCGCTTCCCGGTAAGCCTGATGCGCCGTGGAATACTGCTTCAGTGCCAAAAGCACCTTTCCTTCGCAGGCATACCATTCGGCGCTTCTTCCTTCCGCATGCTGCAGCTTCATCAGCGCCCCGGCGTAATTTCCTTTCTGATAAAGCTCCCCGGCAAAACGCACAGCCTCCTCGCATCTCAGCTTGAGAGGGGTGCTGTCCCGGGTGCCGCTCAAACGCACAGCTTCTTCATAAGCCAGGTTCAGCTCCACCAGTTTTTCCTGTGCGTGCTTCTGCTCGTCACTCTCCAGGGGAAACCGATCGGGATGCCAGGCTTTCACCAGCTCGCGATAGGCTTTATGAACTTCCTCCTGCGTGGCTTCCCGCGTCAGGCCCAATGTTTCGAAAGCGTCCATGCTCTCCTCCGCTCAAAGCGCCTCGCGACGGATATCGGCGCCAAGTGCCCGCAGTTTTTCTTCCAGATGCTCGTATCCCCTCTCGATATAACCGGGTTCGTATATTTCGGTGGTTCCTCTGGCCATCAGGGCTGCCACCACCAGCGCTGCACCGGCGCGAAGATCCGTACAGGTTACGGGTGCACCGTACAGCTCGCTCACACCCTCGATCACGGCTGTCTGATCCAGGATGTTTACCCGGGCCCCCATCCGCCTCATCTCATTCAAATGCTTGAAGCGGGATTCAAAAAGGGTCTCATTTACAATACTGTCCCCGGATGCCCGGCACAATAGTGCGCTCATCGGCTGCTGAAGGTCGGTGGGAAAGCCGGGATATTCCTGGGTCTTGATGTTTACAGCCCGATGCCCGCGCACGGTGCGCACCCGGATGGAATCGTCATTCCCGGTAACCTGCACACCCATTTCCAACAACTTTGCGGTTAGCGCCTCCATGTGGGTGGGTATGCAGCCGCGGATGGTCACATCCCCCCGCGTGGCAGCAGCAGCGATCATCAGTGTGCCGGTCTCGATCTGGTCGGGGATCACCGTGTAGGTGCTTCCATGCAGATGCTCCATCCCCTGAATGCGGATGGTATCCGTTCCAGCGCCCTTTACGCGGGCTCCCATGGAATTAAGGAAGTTGGCCAGGTCCACCACGTGAGGCTCCTTGGCCGCGTTATACAGCACCGTGGTTCCCTTCGCGCGGGCTGCTGCCAGCATCACATTGATGGTGCCGCCAACCGTGATACGGTCAAAAAACACGCCGCAGCCCCGGAGCTCGCCGGAAGCCTTAATGACCGCGCCATGCTCCTCCACTCGGGCTCCCAAGGCTCTGAATCCCTTGATGTGCAGGTCAAAGGGGCGGTTGCCGATTGTGCATCCGCCGGGATACCCCACCTCGGCACAGCCGCAGCGGCCAAGCAGAGCCCCAAGCAGATAATAGCTTGCACGCATCCTGCGGGTCATTTCATAAGGCACACTGACGCCCGCAGCCGGACGGGGGTCGATCACGATCCGCTTCTGGGAAGGATCATAATCCACTTTGCAGCCCAACATCGTCATGATACCGATGAGAACGTGCACATCCTCAATATCCGGCAGATTTTCCAGAGTGCATATATCATCACTGAGCAGTACAGCCGGGATCAGGGCCACTGCGGTATTTTTACCACCGGAAACAAAGGTTTCCCCTACCAGCGGGATCCCTCCGGTGACCATCAGCTTGTATTGATCCATGCCACTCCTCCACCAATCACAAAAACAGTTATAACCATGCAAATTATAACACAGAGCCTTTTTTTTGTAAACAAATTTTCAAGCTCGGGAATTTTACCGATTTTCAAACTCGGGAATTTTACCGAACATTTTCAAACTCGGGAATTTTACCGAAAACCCGGAAAAACCACACCGGAACAGACCGGTTCTGTGCATAACCCGTTGCAAAAAAAAGGCTGCGGGCATATAATGGAAAAAACAGGTTCCGGACCGGATCCGTTTCATTATGCCGAAACGGCCCAACAGGAACAGATCCCTTTGTACCCGTTTATCAGAGAAAGGATCAAAGCTATGCTCGCAATCATCGGCGCCATGGTCAAGGAAACCGAACTATTATTTACTGAAATGATAGACGGCCGGGAAGAACGTATCGGTTTTACCCGTTTAAAATGCGGAACCCTGGAAGGCGTTCCCTGTGTGCTGGCCTGCAGCGGCGTGGGCAAGGTGCATGCCGCGGTGTGTTCCCAGATTGTGCTGGACCGATACCCCATCACCGCACTTCTCAATTTCGGCATTGCCGGGGCTTTGGATGAGCGCCTGAACATAGGCGACTGCGTGGTCGCATCCGATACTGTGCAATACGACATCGACACCTCCCCCGTCGGCGATCCCGTAGGAATGATCTCCGGCCCGGATATCGTTCACATCCCGGCAGATGCGTTTCTTACCCATCTTTTAAAAACCGCGGCGGAAAACGCGGGGTGCTTTACCCTTAGCGCCGCCATTGCCACAGGGGATCAGTTCCTCTGCGGTAAAGAAAACAAGCTCCGCGTGAAAAATGCATTTGCTGCCGCCGCCTGCGACATGGAGGGCGGGGCGATCGCCCAGGTGGCCTGGGAATCCAATGTGCCCTATGCCGCCTACCGCACGATATCCGACACATTAAGCGGCAATGGCCGGGAATACGAGCTGAATGCCCGGGACGCGGCAGATCGATCCAGGCAGGTATTGAAAAAATTCCTGCTTGCCTTCAAGGAGGGTAAAGAAAATGAATAAATGGGATCAGCGCTTTATGGAAATGGCCCGGCTCGTTTCCAGCTGGAGCAGCTGCTTTGCTCCCGGAAGGGAGATCGGCTGTGTGATCGTTCGGGACAAACGCATCATGACCACCGGTTATAACGGTGCTCCCGCAGGAATGAAGACCTGCAGGGAACGGGGAGAATGCCTGCGGCGCAAGCTGAATATCGAAAGCGGAACCCGGGCCGAGGTGTGTTATGCCGCCCACGCGGAACAGAACGCGATCCTGCAGGCTGCCAAGCTGGGCATTTCCATTGACGGCGGCACGCTTTACTGCACCCACCAGCCCTGCTCCATCTGTGCAAAAATGATCGTGAATGCAGGCATCCGCCGGGTGGTGTTTGAGCAAGGCTACCCCGACGCTTTCACACTGGAGATTTTCGCCGAAAGCGGCGTACAACTTGAAAGATATGAGGAAATGAATTATGAAGGAAAAGATTAAACGAGTCCTGTGCTTCCTCGCGGCGCTCATGCTGCTTTTGCCCGCATTATCCTTTGCGGACGAAAAAAAACCGTCCCCCATCCCGTTGATCCCGGAGGATCAGCTGACTCCCACTCCGGATGGCATTCACCACTATATGCTCATCTGTCTGGATTCCTGGGATCCCCACCTGGAAGACAAAAATGATTTTCTGCACACAGACGGTCTGGAGCTGGTGACGGTGGATGAATACACCGGACGCATCATGCTCACCAGTATCATGCGGGATTCCCTCATTGAGCGCTGGGACGGCAAATTCGGCCGCATCAACAACGAAGTGGGCTACTATCAGCGCATGCTGTGGGAAAAGGGAGAAAAGAAGGATACGGCTTCCAAAGGCATGGAACAGCTGCTGCGCACTCTGAACACACATCTGGACCTGAATATCGAAAAATACATCGTGGTGGATTTCAAAGAGGTGCAGGATATCATAGATGCCCTGGGCGGAGTGGATATCACGATGACCAAGCGGGAAACCTCCCGCCTCCGTTCCTTCGGCATCAATATTCCAAATGCCGCGGGAACCTATCATGTGGCCGGTTACGCAGCTGTGATCTACATGCGCATCCGCAAGGTACACTTTGAATATTATGATGAAAACGGTGTGCTTCACAAGGAAGAGACCCAGGATGTGGGCCGCAACCATCGCACCCGCAACGTGCTCAGCACCGTCATCAACATGCTTTCCGACATCACCGAGGAGGAAGCCTGGGAGTTGGTGGATACCGTACTGGATAACACAGAACTTACCAATCTCACCAACAACGATCTCATCGAGGGCGTTCGTCTGGCCATGCTGCTCAAGGGCTCCCCGGTGGAACAGTTCGGAATGCCCATGCTGGGCACCTTTGAAACAGTGCCTGTTGCCGGGATGGATACCGAGCAGATCGACTGGATCACAAACCGGGACGCGCTGCACGCTTTTCTGTTTGACAGCAGCTTTGATGTGACAGATTGAATACAATATGTATCCATGAAAAGGGGCTTTAAAAGCCCCTTTTCATGTGCCTATTTTCTGTTTACTTTTTTCATTGTACAGTAATATCCGATCACCAGCCAGAGTGCAGCCCCATACCAGGCCAGGATCTCCGCAAGGAAAACGCCCTCCTCCCCAATCACAGCAGGAAGGACCAGCGCGGATCCCACCCGCATCACCAGTTCAGCCACACCGGAGATCATCGCCGTCATCGTTTTTCCCATTCCCTGAAGAGAGCTTCGGTAGCAAAAAAGCATATACAGCCCCCACAAGCCCGCACACATGTAAACGAGGAACCGGCTTGCCACATCCAGCACCTGCACGACCACATCCGGATCATCCTTCACAAACAGGCTCATCAGTCCACGACCGGTAAGCAGGGTCACGCCGCCGATCAGAATGGCCAAAAGGGTACACAGCAGCACGCTGCTTCTCACACCCTTTTTCACCCGATCCACTTGGCCCGCGCCCCAGTTTTGACCCGTAAAGGTACCCACCGCGCTGGACACGCTGCTGCCTGCCATCTCGATCAGTCCCTGCAGCTTCGCCGCGGCGCTGTAGCCTGCCATAAACAGAAATCCGCAGCTGTTCACCACCCCCTGCAGCACCAGCCCGCCAACAGAGATCACCCCGTACTGCAGTGAAATAGGCATTGCAAGGCGCATCAACCGGCGCATATCCCGGGCACAGGGACGCAAATCCGTCTTCTTCATGGCCATCACGGGCATTTTTATGAGCGGCACCAGACAAATAATCAGTGAAACTCCCTGGGAAATCGTTGTTGCTGCTGCCACCCCGGTCACGCTGAGCTTCAATGTACCCACAAACAGGATATCCAGCCCGATATTCAAAAAGGTGGATACCACCATGGCGATCAGAGGCGTTTTGCTGTCCCCCATGGAACGCAGAAAACCCGAAGCAAGATTGAACCCCAAAACCAGAGGAATGCCTCCAAATATGATGCGAAGATAGAGGCAGGTAAGCTCGAACACCTCCTCCGGCGTCTGCATCCAGAAAAGGATCCTGCGGAGCAGTACCTCAGAAAGCAGGGTAAGCAGCAGCGCTGACGAAATGGAAAGCAGGATGGACTGTCCCGCGTCCCTTCTGAGCTTTTCATCATTTCCGGCGCCAAAGTGCTGGGCGATCGCGATGGAGAACCCCTCCGCCAAGCCGATAGCCAAGCTGATCACAGCCCAATTGAGCCAGCCGGAAGAGGAAACGGCCGCCTGGGCTGTCACGCCCTCGATCCTGCCGATCACCACCGTGTCCACCAGGTTGTAAAACTGCTGCAGGATATTCCCAAGCAGCACCGGCAGCGCAAACACGAGAAGATGAGACAGGATCGGCCCTTTTGTCATATCCCTTGTGCGGGAAAGCTTCTTGTTCATTTTCTATATCATCCCTAAAAATGCCCGTCTGTTCAGACGGGCGCATTCTTTTCCAGTATGAACGGATCCCATTACCTTGAAACCGCAATGAGCGGCACCCGCATTTCCTTCCCGGTAAGGCCAGCGTGCACTCCGATCAGTTCGCCGTTTCCTCTTTTGCCCATGATACACTCCTGCCCGGTGGAAAGGGCCACGTAATCCCCCAGAAACTCCCATATCCGGGGATTATTGCAGTTAGGGCCCAGGAATCCTTTTTCAACAAATTCGCGGGATGTCATCAGCAGGAAATTCTCACCGAAACAATGCCGGAACATCTCCGGAAAGGCCTGCAGGCATTCCTTCTTCACATAGAATGCCGCCGCCCGGAACTCCACCGCAGGCATACGGATCAGCATATCCCGCAGCAAAGGCATATCCTCCACATACATGATCCGTCCATCGGTCAGGCCATGATCCGCGGTGACCATCATCAGCGTATCCTCCGGCAGGGACTGACTCAGTTCCTGAACGTATGCATCAATATTCCTTACGATCTCCAGCACACGCCCGTCATAGCAGCCTCGCTCATGCATTGTATGATCCGGATCGCCCCAATAGCAGTAAATGTACCGCTTCTCATCGCGGGAAACCAGTCTCAACACGGTTTCCCGCATTTCCTCCAACGTGTTCACATGGTCCGCTCCAAAGCGGGATACACAGTTGGCGCCGATCCCGGCTTCCTGAAGACGGGTAAAAATCGTTTTCCGGGGATTATAGGTTTCTCCGACCGGATAGGGAGCCGCTTCCTCTCCGTTTTCATCCCGGTTGATAAACACATCCACCAGCTTGTCGATCTCCTTGAAATACAGCGTCCATCCCAGCCAGGCATGCTCACCGGGATAAAGACAGCATTCGATGGAGGAAGTGGCATTGGTGGTGGTGGAGGGATAGGCTGCCGTGATCTCCCTTAAAAGATGAGAACGCAAAAAACTGTTTTCCGGCAGCGCTTTTTCCAGGATATCCATACCCATGCCGTCAAACAGCATCAACACGACTTTTTTATATTTTCCTTTTTCCAGCAGCATTTTCACATCCTGCTGTTGAGGATGAGCATCAGCTAATCCCAGATGATTGATCACGGCTGAAACGACATTCAGGCCGCTGTTTTCATAATCCGGAAAAACGATATCCATTTTCGTCTCTTCCTCCTTTCTCACACAAAGCGTGACGCAAGCTCGATCTGATTGAGGATCAGTTCCACGATCTTGCTTCCTGGAACCGTTTCCTTTTCCCCATTCATATCTTTCGTACGCCAACCCGATTCATAAACGTTGCGCACCGCACTGTAAAGGCATTCCGCCTCCCGTTCCAGATGAAGCGTATCCCGCAGGAGCGCACATGCAGCCAGCAGAATGCCAAGCGGGCTCGCTTCCTCCGCTGTTTGGGCATTTTCACGCTGCACCGCTGCATACATGCCCTGCTCTCCTCCCGCATAACAGTCATAAAGCAATGCGGGCTGAAGGTTCCGGGACGTAAAGGCAGCAAGATACATTTTTCCGATATAAGGCGGGCAGAAAAGGGTTCCCACCTTTCCCGGCTGCTCCAGCAGGAAGGATAAAGCCCGGTCTGCCGCCATCTGCACGCATTCCACCTCCGGGTGATCCGTCCCCTTCTGCTTCACGGTTTTTTCCCAATTTTCCGCATTTTTCCCGGAAGGCA
>JAZLIA010000132.1:0-5599 GCA_045617125.1 Clostridia bacterium
AAGGAGCTGGCTGAAAGGCTGCGGGAACACTATGTGCCGTACTATCACGAGCACTCACGGGACCGCTCGTATGTGTATAACGGCATTGCCTGCATGCTGGTTCGTCTTCGGGAGGAAGGGATCCTGCTCAGTGTGTTCACCAACAAGGATCAGCCAGATGCCGAGGATGTGATACAGCACTATTTTCCCTCCGCACCCTTCCAGGTGATCCAGGGGCGGCAGCAGGGCATTCCCATCAAGCCCGACCCTGAAGGCGTTTTCCGCATCCTTGAAAAGCTGGGCGTCAATAAAGAAGAAACCGTCTATGTGGGTGACACTGCCACAGATATGAATTGCGGCCGGAACGCAGGGCTTTTTACCTTCGGTGTGCTCTGGGGATTCCGTACGCGGGAGGAGCTGGAAAACAGCGGTGCAAAATGCATCGTAAGCACGCCCGAGGAGCTGACAACGCTGCTGCTAAGATAGTTTTCCAAATGCCCTTTGAATTCAGCTGACCGCAGAAGCAAAGAAAGGAGGGACGCATGAAAAAACAGGTTTTATGTTTATTCCCGCTGCTTGCTGTTTTCTTGTTCCTCCTTGTGAGTTTTCCTGCCTGTGCGGAAGAAAACAGCGTTCTTCGGGCGCTTCTGATCGGCTGTGATGAATTTGTGACCATGCCTTCCATCACTCCCGCAGCCGAGAACAACCTGAAAATGCTTTCGATCACGCTTCAGAACGATCAAAGAGGCTATGACACCATCGTGACCGCAGGCAACACCCTGAGAAATGAACAAGACCTGAGGGAAATACTGGATACGGTGTTTTACGGGGCCCGCGGGAATGACCTTTCCTTTATCTATTTCGGCACACACGGTGTCATCAGCGAAAGCGGCGAATACAGTATCGTGCTTTCGGACGGGAAAGAGGAAAGCACCGTTTCCGGAGCTCTTCTCCGTGATCTTCTGAACCGCATCCCCGGTCAGAAGCTCTTGGTGCTGGACACCTGTTATTCAGGCGCATTCATTGGAAAAGGGATGAACGATGTTTCTATTCTTCCTCTCTTCAGTGAAAAGGACATCTCGGTATTCTGTGCCTGCGGAGGGTGCGAACTCAGCTTTTGCTTCAGTACAAAGCCTGACGGAAGCAGCGAAGCCGCCAGCTTTTTCTGCAATGCTCTGTGTCAGGGGCTCAGCAGCGAGCTGGGATATCCGGCAGATCTGAACCAGGACGGCCTGATCACGCTTTATGAGATGGAGACCTATCTGCCTGAACACTACGGTGTTTCCACTCCGCAGGTCTACCCCGAAGGCGACAGACAAAGCATCTTTTTCAGTTACGATCCTGCAGAAAGCCCAATCGCATCCCCCCTGCTTGACGGGCTCATCTTTGAAGAGGCAGTGATCGATTCACCGGAAAACCCGGCCGATTTTTCCTATCTTCTCCACAGAGAAGCCCTGGTCTATTATCAACTGGTGTGCTACAGGGAAGGAAAGTGGCAGTTTGATCAGGCCCGGGAGATCGCTGATCCCCGGGAAGGTGAAAATCTGCAGCCCGGCTTTATCAGGCGTTCCATCACCCTTGCAGACGAAAACGGTGATGATTCCGGCTATGTTCTGATCAACCTCATCACATTGAGCGGCGACGGTCCCCAGCTTCAGGGCGGGCATCTGATCACTGTACAGAACCCGGAGGAGGAAAACCTGATGTCGCTTGAATGCGGAGGAAGCTTCGACCCTGAAAAAGGAGAAGAAATGCCTTTCATCCTTCGCCACACCGCTCCTGCGGTGATCACAGCCTGTATCCTGAACGAACAGGATAAAAGTGTGCGGCTGCTTACATACGATCTCCCATCCCGTCCTCAGAACCTTACCCCGGATGGAACCTGCCTTTACTGGAACGGACGCGATGACCGGGGAGAAGCATGTCCCCCAGGCAGTTATCGGCTTCAGGTTGAGATCAAATGCGGCGAAAAAAAAAGCACCCTGTTAGGGCAGACCTTCTCGCTGACAGGATCGGAATAAAGCCGCTCCTTACAACGTATATTTGCGTTTTTCCTGAAAAAACTTCATGAAACGGGATGCTGACCGTTCCGGCCAGCATCCTGTTTCATTTTGGTGGAAAACCCAACTTTATTCAATACTTTGGATCTCCTGGAGGCACGAGGCGCAGATCACTTTATCCTTAAATTCGATCACGGTTTCCTCGCTGCCGCACAGTACGCACTGGCGGTGATATTTTTTCAGCACCACCTGATCCCCATCCACAAAAATCTCCAGCGGATCATGCAGAGAAATATTCAGCACCTTTCTCATTTCAACAGGCACCACGATCCGCCCCAGACTATCCAGTTTTCTCACCACACCAACATCTTTCACAAAAATATCCTCCCGAACAGTTTGCATGGATATCATAAATCGACACCATAGTGTCGATGCAATACCCCCGGAAGAATTTTTTTCAACAATCGCAGTTTTTTCCGTTTTTCTGTTGTCATAAACAAAAAAGCCGCCCAACAGGAACGGCCTTTCAGAAATTATGATTCCGTTTTCACCGGTTTCTCACTGATCAGACGGTTCAATTCATTCATGAATGTAGGTATGTCTGTAAACTGACGGTACACCGATGCAAAGCGGATGTAGGCGACCTCGTCAATACGGCGCAATTCCTCCATGATCATCTCACCGATCTGACGGGTGGTGATTTCGTTTTGCAGGCTGTTGTAGGCCACCTGCTCAATGTTGTTCACGATCCTGTCGATCTCAGCAGCAGACACAGGACGCTTATGGCAGGCAGCAATAATGCCGGCTCGCACCTTCTTGGTGTCAAACAGCTCTCGGCTGTGATCCTTTTTGATCACCAGCAGGGCCGGTGCTTCAACTTTTTCATAGGTGGTAAACCGATGCCCGCACTGGATGCATTCCCTGCGTCGGCGGATCGAATTTCCGTCATCGGTGGGACGGCTGTCGATCACGCGGCTGTCGGCACAATTACAGAACTGGCATTTCATGCTCTCGCCTCCCGGAATACGCGTATACTACGCAGTCTGACAGTAAAAGTATAGCATATCCGATGCCGGCGCACAAGTGATTTATTAAAAATATATTAAATAATTCAAAAAATCGTAAAATGTTACGATCACGGTTCAGCATACTCGATACCCCGGAGCACCTCCGGCTCCCGCACATCGACCGCATTGGTGAAAAGCTTGCGGGTCAGAATCGCTCCGGTACGGTAATAAAGGCAGATAAACGGGCAATCCTGTTCAAACAGACGCTGAATATCGAACAGATTCTTCTGATATTCTTCCTTTGTCAATGCCTTCCTCAGGTTCTTGAAGAAGTTATCCATTTCCTTGCTGCGATAACCCATATAGTTGGCTGTGTTGCCGATCATCAGCAAAAAGCCGGGATCCGGCACCGTATCCATCTGAAAAGCGGCAAGACACAGGTCAAAGCTGCGTTTGGAAAGCTTGGTCTGCGCCTCGGTAAAGTTCATCGTGGTAACAGGAGCGTTGATCCCCACAGCCTTCAGGTAATCGGAAATCATATTGGCTGCAAGGATGCGCACCGAATTATCCTGTTCCTCATACACATAGATCCTCAACTGCAGGTTCCGCTTTCTGCCATCCTTGATCATATCCAGCACACCGTCGTTATCCGTGTCGCTCCAGCCCTTGGCAGCAAGGATCTCCTTTGCTTTTTCAGGATCATAACCGTAATCGGAACCCGTCAGATAGGTCCAGGTATCCGGAATGAGCGGAGTATCCGTACGCCTCACCATATCCGTGTACACATTAGCGGCAATGTTGTCCACATCGATCGCATAGCGGATGGCACGGCGGATCTCAGTATCCTCCAGCGGGAAGGAGGAATGATTGATCATCAGGGTTTCCAGCTGCTGAGTGCGATAGCTCACATTCAAGCTGGTGCGTCCGCCCTGATACTGCGCCGCGGTGGCGCTCCTGGTGATGATCGCATCGGCCTGCTTGTATTCATAAGCTGAGAGCAGCTCGCGGTTGGTGGCATAAAAGTTGAAGTTCAGTTCCCGGTAACGGGGCACGCCGTCCCACCATTCTTCATTGGCGGAAAGCAGCAGCTCCTGCCCCGGGTTGAAGCTGACCACCCGATAGGGGCCGGTTCCGGAAGGACGTTCCAATTGCACCTGACTTTCACGGAGCACCGGGAAAGTCAGGGCATAATACATGCCGTAGCAGGGCCGGGCCGCATTGATGATCACCACTCTGTCATCATTGGCTGACGCGGAGGAGATCATATACTGCAGTGAACGATACTGTCCCAGTCCCATTTCGGCAAGGCGCAGGATCTCGTTGATCGTCGCGACCACGTCACGAGCAGTAAGAGGGGAACCGTCATGAAAGGTAACACCCTGCCTGAGCGTGATCTGCCACACCTTGCCGTCGTTGCTGATATCGGTCTTCTGGGCAAGCAGCGGCACAGGCTCCAATTTGTCATTCATCGTATAAAGGGGTTCATAGATCAGCGCGGTAAGAGACTGCATTTCCCTTTCACTGGGGGTAAGCGGGTTCAGATATGTCGTGACCGTGGAACGCACCGCGATGGTCAACCCGTCTGAAAGGCTGAGAGCAAGAGCATCCGGAATAAGCAGGAAAAGGCAGATCAGCAGAGCACTAATCCGGATAATAGTTTTGTTCATAGATCGCATAGGCACGCATGATCCTCCTCACATAAGTCTTGGTATCATTCACCGAGGAAGGCAGCTTATCCAGGTCAATCGTGACCCCATCCTCAGAATACTTTGTCACCCAATTGCGCACATTTCCCTGTCCGGCATGATACGCACAGGCCACCACCACAGGATCCCCCTCAAACAGGCCGCACAGATAATTCAGATACCAGCAGCCCAAACGGATATTGGTTTCGGGATCAAACAGATCCTGCGCATCAAAATCCCTGATCTTCAGTTTGCCCGCGATCCATTCGCCTGTGGAGGGCATCAATTGCATCAGGCCTCTCGCATCCACCCGGCTCACCGCATTCGGGTCATAGCTGCTCTCACAGGAGATCACAGCCGCCACAAAGGCAGGCCTCAGGTGATATTCATTTGAATAACGCAAAACATAATCCCGGTATCCGGTGCGGTAAGCAGCCACCTCCCGGGCATAATCCGCCACGCTTTTTTCACGCTCGGCATATAAAGCGTTCAAAGTGTCCGCCGCCTTTTTCTGATCCGACGCCGCCTTGATATCGCAAAACACGAAAATGCAGAGCAGCACCCCCAGCACAGCAAGAAGCACCTTCTGATACGGGAGAAAAAGAGATTTTTTTCTTTCCTTTCTGTTTCTGGGAGCAATCTTTCTGTCTGCCTCCACCTGCACGGATACCGTTCCGCCAGGCAGACCCGGATCTTCCCGGCCGTGAACCGTTTTTTGCGTAACGAATTCATTCTGCTCCGTATTTTTCAGAAGCTTTTCGGGCGGAGATTTCTGCGGATAGGCGGAAACCGGGGAATAACGGTCGCTCCTCCGGTTTCTCACAGGCAGATCACTGGGTTCATTCGGCTGCATTCGTGTTTCCCCCACCGGTCAATTCATGATAAAGCCGGAGCACCTTTCCGGCACTTTCCTCAGGCGTTCCGTCGG
>JAZLIA010000133.1:0-7582 GCA_045617125.1 Clostridia bacterium
GCATCTATGAACGGGGCCAGAGGTTCCGGGTTGAAAGCGCAGGGGCCGCCTGCGACCACAAGGGGAGCATCTTCACTTCGTTCAGCGGAATAGGCTGGAATGCCGGCAAGATCCAGCATTTCCAGTATGTTGGTGAAGCTCATCTCATATTGCAGCGTGAAGCCGACCATATCAAAATCCTGCACAGGGGTACGGCTCTCGATGCTGAAAAGCGGGATGCCTTCAGAACGGAGACGGTCGCCCATATCCGGCCAGGGCATGAATACCCTTTCGCAAAGGCATCCAGGCATGCTGTTGATAATATGATAGAGGATCTTGATACCCAGATGAGACATGCCGATCTCATAGGTATCCGGAAAACAGAAAGCAAATGACACATCCGCCTTTTCAAAGGGAATGCATTCACTGTTGCGTTCTCCGCCGATATATCGGGCGGGTTTCTGAACCGATTCCAGCATTCGCTCAAAACGGTCATTCATTTCACTGTTCACAAACCTACCTCCAAGCATAAAAATACAACTTATATTATAGCTGAGAAGATCGGTTTTGTCCACGAAAAAAACAGTGGGCTGCGTCGGGAGGATTTACAGGTTCCGTATTGCAATTTCAACACATTTGGAGCACAATAAAGAAGGCGGTTTACACAGGATCGGGAAAGGAGGAAAGGCTTGTGACAAAACGGGCTGCGCTTGTTTTTACCTTGCTGTTTTCTTTCCTTGCGGGCTTTTCCTGCTGCGCCGAAGAAAATGCGGACAAGATCAGGGAGATCTTATCCGGGATGACGCTGCGTGAAAAAGTATGTCAGATGATCCTGGTGACTCCGGAGGATTTGAGTGGGGAGGAAAGGACCCTTACCGCTTCCACTGATCAGATGAGCGGGTTTACAGCAGATCCCTTTGGCGGGATCTGTATCCGCGGCAGAAATATCGCTTCTCAGGAGCAGCTCCTTGCTTTGAACGTCGCTTATGCTTCACTTTCACCTGTACCCTTTGTGGTCGCCTGTGAGGAGGGAGGCACAGCAGGCACGGTGACGGGCAGACTGGAAAACGTTTTGTGGCCGTCCGCCTCCGCACTTGACAGGAATGAGTATTATCGCTTCGCGCTTAAGACAGCGGAGTTTCTGAGAAATCTGGGCTTCACAATGAATCTTTCTCCAATGTGCGATCTTGCATTATCCGCAACGAGCCGGGAAACGGAAGAACGCTGCGTGTCAAAGGATGCAGGCACCGCCGCCACCTATGCCGTCCAGTCGCTTCAGGGGTTCAGAACGGGCGGAGTTATCAGCGTGATCAAGCATTTTCCTGGCATCGGAAGGGCAGATACGCCCACCCATGAAAGCCTGGTCACGATTGATACAACGGCTAAAAAACTGTATGAGAATGATCTGATGCCATTTCGTTTGGCAATTGCCTCAGGAGCGGAGTGCGTACTGGTTTCCGAGGCGGTATATTCCGCGCTGGATGCGGATAAGCCAGCCTGTCTTTCAGAATTGGTGATCGGGAAGCTGCTGCGCGAAGAGATGGGTTTTACCGGGATCGTGATGACCGACACTTTGAAAAGCAGTGCTCTAAGGGAACGATATTCAGAAAAAGAGATCGCGGTGACAGCCGTACTTGCAGGGGCGGATCTGCTGCTTCTTCCGGCTCATCCGGGAAAAGCGGCGGATTATATCGTTCAGGCGGTGAGAGATGGGAAAATGGATGAAGCCCGGATCGACTGGAGCGTTGAGAAGATCCTTGGTCTCAAGCTGAAATACGGCATACTGCAATAAAGGAGGAAGAAGACATGTTCACACTGGGTGTGATCGGCTGCGGCAATATGGGCAGCGCGATTCTGAAGGGAGTATTGGATAATGGGCTCATCCCTCCGGAAAAAACCGTTGTTTGTGACCGGTCCGGAAAAAACTTCGGGATGTTTGAAAAACAGGGAGTTCGCTGTTTCAGGGATAACTCAGAGGTCTGCACCGCACAGTATCTTCTTCTGGCAGTAAAGCCTCAGGGCATGCCGAAGCTTTGCGAAGAGATCAGGGATAAGATCCCGGCGGATACCGTGATCATCAGCATTGCAGCAGGGATCAGCCTGGGACAGCTTTCTGAAATGCTGGGACAGGAAAAGCCCATTATCCGCGCCATGCCAAACACTCCCGCGATGGTGGGGATGGGAATGACTGCTGTGTGTCCCGGCAGGTTTGTTACAGAGGAGCAGACCGAAAAAACACTGAGGCTTTTCTCAGCTGCAGGCAATGTGAAAAAATGTGAAGAAGCCTGGATCGACGCGGTGGTCGGGATCTGCGGCAGTGCCCCGGCTTACGTTTTCATGTTTATCGATGCTCTGGCGGATGCGGGAGTCGCTGAAGGAATGCCCAGGAAGGCTGCGCTGGAATTTGCGGAAAATGCGGTGATGGGCAGCGCTGCACTGGCACTGAAAACAGGGATGCATCCGGGAGAACTGAAGGATATGGTGTGCTCCCCGGCAGGGACGACTATTGAGGCTGTGCGCTGTCTGGAAAAGGCAGGCTTCCGTTCTGCAGTGACGGAGGCGGCGGTGATCTGCGCTGAGAAAAACAAACAGCTTGGCAAATGAACCGGAGGATAAGATCAATGCGGAAACTGGCAGTGTGGCTGATGGCTGCGATCCTTTTTACATCCATGTGCGGGGGCTTTTCTCTGGCGGAAGAAGAAAACAAGGTCGTGTTTACAGGCACGGTTACCGGAAGCAAGCTCCATATGCGGCAGCAACCGGATGTTGAGGCCCCGATCGTAAGGGATTTCAAACCTGGAGCCAAGGTGGAAATACTGGAAAATGACGGCACATGGTGTTATGTGAGCGGCGCGAACTGCACCGGTTATATGATGACCAAATATCTGACCATCACTTCTAATTTCAAGCATCTTACCTGGGGTAAAACTCCTTCTGAGCTGAAGCTTTTAACACTATACAGCCAGCCGGACAGGTCATCCGCCCCCATTGCCCGTTTCTTTTCAGGGCTTCGGGTGGATGTGCTTGAAAAAAAGGACAGATTTTACAAGGTGCGTATCAATGATATGATCGGGTTTCTGCCTGTGGAAATGGTGGAGACCTACGACGGGGATTACAAAAGCTCGGTGTTTTCCTCCTCAATGGGGATCTATGCATCACGGGACATTCATAGCGGCACCCTCCGTAAGGAATACGGTGATGAACTCACGGTGTCGGGCAACAACGGGGATACTGCTTACCGTTTTACCTACCCTGTAACGGGAATCGGCAAGGCGGATGCTCGGATCAGCAAGTGGCTGAAGGATTTGCGGGATGCGCTTCCGGAAGACAGCCGGGGAACCGTCACCGTGGATTATGAATCCGTTATTTCGGATGAAAGGTATGCCGGAATATGCCTTTTTGCTGAATACACCGAGGAGGGATATTCCTGCGAAACCTTATTTGCACTGAATGCCAACCTTACGACCGGCGAAGTGGTAGACACGGATAAGCTGATCAGCGATCGCGGAAGGGTGCGGCTGATCCTTGAAAGCAAGGCGGCCAAAATGATCCAGTCGCCCTCTGAAGGCTATCCTGTGAAACCGGATGATACATGGATGCACGAAATACTGATCACGGATGAAGGTATTCTGTTCAACCTGCCGGCAGGAAGCAGCTTCCCTGTATCTCTTGGCAATCAGAGCATCCTTTTGAGCTACAGTGAGCTGACCAACTGTCTGGACCTGCCTGGAACACTTTCCAAGAGCACTCAGATCGATCCGTCCCGTCCCATGGTGTGTTTCACCTTTGATGACGGCCCTTCCGAGGTGAGTGAAAGAATCATGGACGCTTTTCTTGAAAACGGCGGTCACTGCACCTTCTGTGTACAGGGAATGCGTTTATCCAATTATGAAGCGACAGTAAAAAGGATGATTGCTGAGGGAAACGAGATCGCGTGCCATACCTACAACCATAAGAAGCTGACGGAGCTGAGCAGCAGCAAAATACGCTACCAGCTTACAGAGACGCAGAAGGAACTGAACCGCATCGCGGATTATCAGATAAAATGGCTGCGCTGCCCTTATGGCAGCTGCAATAAAACGGTGCGCAGCATCTGCAAGGAATACGGGATGTGCATCGCTTACTGGCTTATTGATACGGAGGACTGGTCTACCAGGAACGCGACCAGCACCTATAACACGATCATGAAGCAGGTAAAGAACGGGGCGATCATCCTTTGTCACGATCTTTATCCGCAGACTGCCGCGGCGATAGAACGGGTGCTTCCGGATCTGGTTGAAAAGGGGTATCAGCTTGTGACACTGTCGGAAATGTTTTCCTATATGGAGGGCGGTCCGGTGCCCGGAACGGTGTATCTGCAGCTTAAGGATGAAGATAATATCAGCTTGAAATGATAACAAAATGAATATTTATTACAGTTGGTGCGTAAATATACTTTTTTTCGTGTTGTTTTGAAAACCCAACACAAGGGATTGGGTTTGCACAGCGGCAGCATGACATATTTACTGCAATAGCTCAGAATGCCCGAAAATCGGGTACTTGAAAATCATAATTCTTTTTGATATGATGAGCATGTCCGAAAATGAAAACGGGCATGCTTTTTTTCGCTTTGAATGGGGCGTCATGTACCGGATTTGCGGAAAAGCGGAACATGACAGGCATTTTGGCGATGAATGAATATACATCTTGGGGGCGTTATATTTGGACTATACCACGGTTTGGGAAAAAGCATGCAGGCTGATGCGCGAGGAAATGACAGAGGTGACCTTCAACACCTGGATTTCTGCTGCCCTCAAGCCGATGGCGATTGAAAATGATGTTTTTCTGATCGAAGCGGTAACCGATTTTTATTATCGATTCGTAGAACCGCGTTACAGTGCCCTGATCGGCAATGCGCTGAGCCAGGTGACAGGCGGAAATGTCACTGCGCGTTTGCTTACTCCCGCTCAGGCAGAGGAATACAGGAAAGCTCTGGAGGAACCGCCAAAGCCCGTAAGCGAATCGGCGTCCAGGCTAAATGCAAAATACACGTTTGATACCTTTGTGGTGGGAAACAGCAATCGATTTGCTCATGCCGCTTCATTGGCGGTGGCGGAAAGCCCCTGTGACACCTATAACCCGCTGTTTATTTACGGCGGGGTGGGGCTGGGAAAGACCCATCTGATGCATGCGATCGGTCACTATATCGTAGGTCAGAAGCCGGATACGCAGATCTGCTATCTGACGGCTGAAGATTTTACCAATGAAGTGATCGCCAGCATTCAAGACAGGAAAACGGCGGCCCAGTTCCGGGATAAATACCGTAATTTTGATGTGCTGATGATCGACGATATTCAGTTCATTGCAGGGAAGGACCGTACCCAGGAAGAGTTTTTCCACACCTTCAACGCCCTTCATGATACGAACAAGCAGATCATTATCACTTCAGACCGTCCGCCCAAGGAGATCCCCAAGCTGGAGGAAAGGCTGTGCAGCCGTTTTGAGTGGGGACTTCTTGCCGGTATTGCCAAGCCGGATGTGGAGACCCGTATGGCAATTCTTCGAAGAAAAGCGAAGGAGGATATGATCGAGATCGGGGATAACGTTATCCAGTTGATCGCCGAGAATATCAGCAGCAACATCCGGGAACTGGAAGGTTGTCTGACCCGCCTGGTGCTTTACTCTTCATTGAGCAAAAAGCCGATCACTGCGGAACTGGCTCGGGAAGCCCTGAACGATGTTTTTATCAGCAGCGAAAGCCGCCGTATATCCTGTGAGGATGTGATGACGGCCGTTGCCGAATATTATGATGTTTCGGTTGACGATCTCAAAAGCCCGAAACGGCAGAGAAACATTTCTGTTCCACGGCAGGTGGCCATGTATATCTGCCGGGAGATCGGCAATCTCAGCCTGCCAAATATCGGAACCGCCTTCAACCGGGATCACACCACGGTGATGCATGCCTGTGAGAAGGTGAGCAGCGAAATGAAGACGGATCCTGACTTGAAAATGCTTGTGGAAAACATCATTCACAAATTAAAAGACCGCTGACAATAAGAAAACTGTGAAAACACCCCGCAGAAAAGGATCCTGGAATCCGATGGGGTGTTTTTCATGTCTGTGAGCCGGGAACACTGTGATTTCGGTCGTGGATGATGTACTTAGCGTTTATACAGAACCGGAATACAGAGTCAAGGGTTATGTACAAAGCTGATGAGCGATCTTGTTGCTTATTTTATGACAGTGTGTACCAGAATAAACAAATGATGAGGAGGATACGATAGCGTTATTGCTTTTCCCCGAAAGCCTCAAGAGCATAACGGAGAGGCACACGCATGGCAGTGGGGAAAGGAAGAGAGAGAAGACCGGCTTTGTCCACCCATTCCAGACCATTTTTCTCTTTGCATTCGTTTGTATGGCACAGCCATATCGTCATGTTCCAGATGCGGTGAGTGAAAATGTGCTTTGTCTCTTCTGCTTTTTCTGAGGAAAGGAGAGGAATACCGTATGTATGAAGCAGCTTCTCCGGAAGCTCTTCTTTTTTTTCAAAGGTTAGAAAGGTGTACAGGTCTTTGAGCAATCCTTCACTGCGGTGGGTGACGGCAACTTTTTCATCGCAAAAAAGCAGCAGAACGGTCACACTTACGGGAACAGGGGGCTTTGCGGTTGTTTTTACGGGAAGCAGCTCCGGATGCCCCTCGCGGCTGCTTTTACAAAAGAAAAAAAGGGGACAGGCGTCGCAATCCGGCGTTCCGGGAGTACATACCGTTGCCCCCAGATCCATCAGCGCCTGGTTATAATCCCCGTTGCGTTTTCCGGGCATGCTTTCAAGAGCAAGGCGATATAGTTCCTGCGCGGTCTCTTTTTTATCAACGGGGTCTGGAATGTTATAAAGCCGGGAAAAAACCCGAGTAAGATTACCATCCATCGCCGGTTCCGGTATATCAAATGCAATGGAACTGATGGCAGCGGCGGTGTAGCTTCCGATCCCGGGAAGGGAGGCGATATCGCTGTAGGCGGAAGGGAACACTCCGCCCCGTTCATTCTGGATGATCCTGGCTGCTTTATGCAGGTTCCGGGCGCGGGTATAGTAACCCAGTCCTTCCCAGGCTTTAAGTACGTCATTCAATTCTGCACCGGCAAGGGAAGCGATGTCGGGAAAACGGGCGATAAAACGGTCAAAATACGGTTCCGCTGTTTCGGTGCGCGTCTGCTGCAGCATGATCTCGCTGATCCAGATGCGATAGGGGTCTCCGGTATCACGAAAAGAAAAGACGCGTTTGTTAGCGTCATACCAGGAAAGCAACGTGGAAGCGATGGAGGAAGCGGCTTTGCTTTGGGTCATTTCGGAAAAATACCTCATTTATGGAATGGATTTATTATATCATCGGTTGAAAAGAATAACAAGAAAGGAAAAATCGGTTCCATCACATATTCTATGTGATGGTGTATTCCTGACATAATCCTGACGGCTCATGTCGAAAAGTTTCAGGAAGAAATATTCATCATCTGGGTAGCCATAAGCATGCCTCCTGAGTGTCTTGATTTTCTGGTTGATTCCTTCGATCTTACCAGCAGATATCTGGTAAGTTGCGTGAGCGATGATTCCTGAAAAATGTTCATC
>JAZLIA010000134.1:0-33011 GCA_045617125.1 Clostridia bacterium
TCCATCCGCATCCGCGGAGCACTGGTGAAGCAACAGAAGGGACAAACTGAGGACGCCATCCGCGAATACGAAGCATTGTGGCAAAAGGGCGTGATCAGCGCCAACTATATCCTGCCCTACACCACCCTGCTTCTTCGCCGGGGCGGCGAAGACAACTACAGGCGGTGCAAGGAAATGCTGATGAAGGCTCAGAAGGCTTCCGACCTGGACGCCAACGCAAGGGTGAAGCTGTTCATCAACTATTCCGCCGCGGAATACAAGCTGGGCGATCTGGACGCCGCCATCCGTCACATGGAGACCATCGCGCAGAAAAAAAAGACCGGCGATGTGTATACCGTGCTGGGATATCTGTATATCGAAGCGGGAGATAAAGAGAAGGCGCTGCAGCTGAACCTGGAAGGCCTCGAATATGACGATGAGGACCCCATCATATTAGACAACCTGGGACAGCTTTACTACCGTTTGTTGAACGACAAGGAAAAAGCGCTGGAATATTTCTCCAAGGCCATCGAACTGAAGCCCGGACAGATCGACACACTCTATTTCCTGTCACGGTATGACCTGGAAAAAGGCGACACGGCTTCCGCGAAGCAGAAGCTGGAAACCGCACTGGAAGGCAATTTTTCACCCCTTAACTACCTTACCCGCAAAATGTGCGAGGAAGAACTGGAAAAACTGAAGTAAACGGGAAAATGGACCCGGAAGGAGAAAAACATGAACAAGATGCTGCGCCGCGGAATCGCACTGTTTCTGATGACCGTGCTCGTTCTTACCGCCCTGCCCGCCCAGGCCGCTGAAGCCGTCAGCAACCGCTTTCCCAAGGATAACGGAAAAAATAAGGAGATCGTGATCAAGCGCGGGGAAAGCGCTGTGGTGATGATCACAAAGGTGAACAGCGGAAGCGGAGACCTTACCCTGACCGTTCGGGACCCCGACAGGAAAAACTGTGTGATCCAAACAGAAAACCGTAAAGTAAAAAAAGGCAGCGAGACCGAATGGAGCATCTCCTTTGACGAGGAGCTGCCCCTGGCCAAACAAAACATCCGTCACTATGTGATGGAGATCAAGACCGACGGAAAAAAGTACACCTTCTCAGTGTATCTTACCTATGACAAAAAGACCGATACCATTTTGGTGGAACCGGGCACCTGGTATCCCGACAACACTGCCTGCGTGCAGGGGCTTCCCCTGCGGGACATGAAGAACCCGAAGACCGATAAATGGTATCATGTTCTCCCTCTGGATCTTAGTAAGCCGGGAACTTATGAATATCCCTATATCGCGAGCAACGTGTATATTATCGGCAAGGTGACCGTAACAGTCGGAAAAGACACCCTCTCCGTTACCTATCACAACAACTATGAAGCCGCAGGCGGAAACACGAAGACCCTGAACGAATACATGAACGTGTTCCACAGCCTCAAAGACATCCGCAGCGTTGACCCCGCGAAGATGGGACAGGGATATTCCTACGGACAGGAGATCAGCATCGAAAATGACCTCGGCGGCGATCAGAATGTGCTGCTGTTCATTCTGAACCGCGTCACCTACTGTGATTATGTGACCGGATACCATAAGCTGACCCGTTACTGGCCCAACCTGAAGGAAAACAAGGAATACCGCAAGGAACTGGAAGAGATCCTGAACCACAACGCGGATTGAGCCGGGAATGACAAGCCCTCTTTTTACACCTCTCCCTTCACCCGGCACACAACAAACGAAAAAGCTGAAACAAAAGCTGCTAAATATTTCAAAAAGGATTGACAGCAGCCCGATCCTGTGATATTATACTCAAGGCTCAAAAGAGCCTGTGCCAAAGACAGCAGGTACGTTCGCGTTCAAAGGCTTATGCCGCCGGCCGAGGTGCGAGAGTGTGATCGATTTTTACGCCCTTGTGCCATGCACAGGGGCTTCTTTTAATCAAGCCGGAAAGATGGTGTCAACAAACAAATGAGCAAGAATCTGGAAAACAAAAAGGTGGTCGTTTCCGGTATCGTCGAAAAGCTGCAGAAAGCGCAGAGCGTGGTGATCGTTGAATATAACGGTCTTACCGTGGAAGACGTGACCGGTCTGCGTACCAAGTTCCGTGAAGCTGGCGTGGAATATGTTGTTCTGAAGAACAAGCTGTTCCAGCGTGGTCTGAACGAGCTGGGTATCGAAGGACTGGATGACAAGCTGGAAGGCCCCAATGGCTTTGCTTTCGGCATGACCGACGCTGTTGCCCCTGCTAAGATCGTTTACGATTTTATCAACAAGGACAAGAAGGAATGCCTGAAGGTGAAGGGCGGACTGATGGGTAAAGAGGTTATGGATGTGAAGGCCATCAAGGCGCTGTCCGAAATGCCCAGCCGCGAAGTGCTTCTCGCACGTCTGGTCGGCTCCCTCAAGGCTCCCATTGCCAACCTGGTTTACGTTACCGAAGCAATCCGCAAGAAGGCTGCCGGAGAAGAGTGACCTTCTTTCCTATCTGCTCAGCCGGAATGTCGGCTGAAGCAAATCTGAATAATAATTGGAGGATATTATCATGACTGCTCAGGAATTGATCGCGGCCGTAAAGGAAATGACCGTGCTGGAACTGAATGATCTGGTCAAGGCTCTTGAAGAAGAATTCGGCGTTTCCGCCGCTGCTCCCGTTGCTATGGTGGGTGCCGTTGCCGGTGCCGCTGCCGCTCCCGTTGAAGAACAGACTGAATTTGACGCCGTTCTGGTGGATGCCGGTTCTGAAAAGATCAAGGTCATCAAGGCTGTGCGTGAAGTCGTGTCCGGTCTGGGCCTGAAGGAAGCCAAGGACTTCGTTGAAGCTGTTCCCAAGGCTCTGAAGGAAGGCGTTTCCAAGGAAGAAGCCGAAAAGATCAAGGCTCAGTTCGCCGAGATCGGTGCCAAGGTCGAAGTCAAGTAATTTCGATAAAGCATCCTGCTGCCGTTTTCACGGCAGCAGTTTTTATTTTGAGCTGTTGCACAGCTCCGGTATGTTTCCTTCGGAAACGCCCCGCACGCCCGGCAAAGCCGGGCGATACGATTTATAATCAGGGGCCTGCGGTCCCCCGATACCCCCATGAGAAATCAATATGTTTCAAGCCTGACCTATCACTGCAAATTTTGAATTCTGCAACTGACTTTACATAAAAAGCGGAGATCCGCATCTGACCTCCGCTTAACGATCCATCCTCTATATCACTCATTCTCCGGCATTGCGCGGAAGGTGATCACCCCAAATCCCACAGCGCAGAGAAGCACGATCCCATAGCACACCCACACAGGCATCCACCAAAGCTTATCCATTGCAAACTGTGCCCCTACAACGACCCCGGCCAGAAGCAGGAACAGAATGACCGGCGTAAGCAAGCCGCTCCTCCGGGCTTTTTTCTTTTTAAGGCCCCAAAGCAGCATCGACAAAAGCACCAGAGCACAAAGCAGTTGGCTGATCCTGAGATAACCGAACACCCAGTTGAGATACTCATCGCATCGCAGATTCTCCAGCAGGATCTGACCGGCAGAATATAAGATGATCAAACGCCGGGCTTTTGTCCCCTCCGGTAAAGTTTTTTTCCCGGATAAGAGAATAAAGAGGATCACAAGGGCATAAAGCGCCTCCAGCATGAACACTGCAAAATGCCATTCTTCATACTCGTTGCACACGGAAAGAGGGAAAAAACAGAGAGACTCCTTTTCCACGGGAAGTCCGTAGCCCTGGCCTGAAAACATCTCCGCCGCACGGCTGAGAGCGATCATCAGGGCTGCTGCCGGGGCCGCCTCATCCATCACCCGCAAAAAGGGTACGCAGCACAAGGACGCAGCCAGCAGACAGGCAGCCGCTCCCCCTGCAATGGCTCCCCAAATGGCGTAACCGCCCTGCCAGAGACAGATTGCATCCGCAGGAAAAGTGATATACAGGTCAAAGTTGGCAAGGCAATAAACGATACGGGCTCCTATCACGCAAAAAGGCACTGCCAGCACGGAAAAAAGCAGCATCGTTTCTCGGTTTTCCCGTTTACAGGTGAAAAGCATGGCAAGAAGTGACAAAACAGCCGCAAGCACAAGGCATGCGGCATAGCAGGTGACAGGGAGCCCGAAAAGAGTGAAAAGAACATGATCGGTCATAGCAGAAAAATCCTTTCCCCCAGGTGCGTCAGGGCTGCCAGGCACTGGCAAAATAAACGATATCGCAGAGTGAGCGGGTCTTGGGGTTTAAAGGGGAATTGATCTTGGCATAACGGCTGCCGGCCTTTCGGAATACCAGCGTTGTGGAGGAGCCTCCGTCCAGATTATAGGCATTCCGGATGGTGACATCCTTGATAGAACGCAGAAGATCGGTAGCCTGTTCAAGATCAAGCCCGACACTGCCGGGATCCTCCGGCCCCTCGATGGCCACCACCATGTATTCAAGTTCCCCCGTCTGGCACAGGATCATACGCTGGGCAGGCTTATCCGCCGCATTGTCGTTGTTGACATAACCGGTGATGAACTCGCCGTCGATCACCAGACCCGGGCCAAAGGTGAGGCCCTGCACGACCGTGCCGGGGAAGGATTCCACATCCTCCTTGCTTGCCTTTGGAAGAATGTGCATATCGCCCGAAGCATCGATCACAAGCACATCATAGGTGCCGTTGCAGGCATTGCGGTACATCCTTTTCTGCCGTGCCACCAGGATGGGACCGGAGCGGCGATTTACATAAAAATCTCCGTTCAGGGCCAGCACCGCGTTCATGCGCCGAGCCAAAGTAGCACCGGCATCCGTGGTTTTCGCATTGTACGCTCCGGAAAAAGCCGTGCGCAGCTGAGAAGCATCCTGGATCTTCACAAAGGCCAGAATATAATTCGTATCCATGAAGCGGCCCCTTGACAGGTTCACGCTGATCGTTGGGTCCTCATACCCGACAGGATCCGCCTCCCCTTCATTGTAAAGGAAGCATTCATCCTGAAGCGCCATGCCCCCCTTGCGGATATCATCTTCCAGCTTCACCGTTTCACAGAAAGCACAGGACGGGAGCAAAAACAGAATCAGCAAAAGGGCTAAAACGTGTTCTTTCAGTTTCATGATCTTCTCCAAGCAATTCCGGATGATAACCGGGTGTTTATGTGAAATTCCAGGTAGATTATACCTTTTTGAGGAAGAGGTTGTCAATATGACCTGTTCAGCGTGTCCTCCCCAGACAGGAAAGAGAGAAAAGGCGGAGCACTTTCAAATGAAAGCTTTTCCCCGGTGAGGGGATGAATGAAGCTGAGATATGCCGAATGAAGGGCAAAACGGCCCGGAAACGCGGGATGCTCCGTTCCGTAAAGATGATCCCCGGTCACAGGACAGCCAAGCGATTCCAGATGCACCCTGATCTGGTGGGTGCGTCCGGTGCGGAGGGTAAGCTGAAGACAGGCATGATCCTTTTGTCTGGAAAGCACTCGATAAACCGTTTCTGAATTCTTTCCCGATCCATCAATAAAGCGCTTCACACTTCCCTCCCGCACCGCAATGGGCAGAGAAATGACCCCTTCGTCCTGTTTGGGCGCGCCATCCGTGATCGCAATATAGCGCCTGACAAAGCTGTCGGTATGAAGAAGCGACTGCATGCGCTGCTGGATGTAGGCATTCCTGGCGATCACCATCAGGCCGCTGGTGCCTTTATCCAGACGGTTCACAGGACGATAAACAAAATCCTCCGGACAGCCCAAATAAGCATAGATCGCGTTTTCCAGCGTAAGCCCCTCCTGTGAAGAGGAACGGATACTGGCCAAAGGCGCGGGCTTTTCCACCACCATCAGCTGATCATCCTGCCAGGGGATCACAAGACGGATGGGAAGCGGCTCCAGGCGCAAATGGGGCGCATCCGCAAACAGGGCAGTGACCTTTTGACCGGGAAGGACCTTCCGGTCTGTATGCGTTGGAACCCCGTCAAGCAGAATTCCAGAAGCAAATTTAAGCGACCTGATGCTGCCGGCAGACAGCTTCATCCGCCTCAGGAGCACCTTTTCAAGACGCATATCCCGGTCCTGCTCCGTGCAGACATATTCCACCCTGTTCACCTTCACCCCTCCCAGATCGCATATTCATTTACTATTCTACTCCGTATGACCGCTTCTTTCAACAAACACAATGTAAACAACAATGTAAAATTTTGTTTAATTTGGTAAAAAAGATTGACATTGTAAATTTCGGGAAGTAGAATAAATTGTAATATTATATCGGAGGCAGCAGCCATGTCTGAATCGCTGTTTTTTGTTACTCAGGATAACCCTTCATCTGCTCCGGCCGTGTTGGCCGAGGCCGTTCATATTCCCGATGCACTCGCATCCGCCAGCGGCCTGTATATCAGTGCCGCAGTCATGGCCATGCTGCAGCACGGCAGCCACATCCTGCGCGGCAGCGACGGTTGGCACTGGATCGCGGTAGAGAGCGGCTCCCTGTGCATGAGCAGCGATGACGGTATGATCACCGTTGTGAAAAATGAATGCTTCATGCTGCCCCCCATGCAGAAAAACGTGACGCTGGAGGTCGCACAGGAAGCACGGATCCTGGGCTTCACCGTGGGCGGAACACTCAGTCAGGCCTATATGGCGCTGCTGGGCGCACTTCCCCGCCGCGTGCTCAAACAGGGTGCTCTTCCCGGACAGATCAAGCTTTGCCAGCACATCGTGCAGGCCGCTGTGCGTCTTTCCACCACGGAGGACGCCTCCTCCGCCCAGCTGCAGCAGCTTCTGTGGGGAATGCTCGCATCTCACAACGGACAACCCGTCGCCATGGATGCCGTGATGAGCCACGAGATCGCTAAAGTTGTGGACGCGATGCGTCAAAACCAGTACAAAGATAATTTCTCCCTGAACGATATGGCCAACATTTCCCGCATGCCGGTGGAAACCTTCCGCAAACGTTTCGTGAGCGAGGTGGGCATGCCTCCCCAGAGCTATCAGCTGTTCTGCAAAATGGAAAGAGCCAAATCTCTTCTCAAAGCCGGCTTCAACGTACGCACTGCCGGCGCCGAGGTGGGCATTGCCGACCCTTATCATTTCAGCAAAACCTTCAAGAATATCGTCGGTATGAGCCCGTCTACCTATGCCAAGACGGCGCTTAAATGAGTTTTTCCGCGGCGGAAAGGCCGCTTTACAGTGTGGAGGAAGCACGCATGCTGTCCGGCCTGCAACTGGCCTATGTGGGAGATTCGGTGTACGATCTTCTGGTGCGCACCTATCTGATGCGATCCGGCTGCCGAGTGCATGAAATGCACAGGATGGCTACAGAAAGAGTCAATGCCGTTTCCCAGGCCAAAGCGGCTGAAAACGTGCTGCAACAGCTTACTGAAGAAGAAACGCTGATCGTGAAGCGTGGGCGCAACGCCCATCCTCATCACAGCGTTCCCCGGGCCGCCACCGCAGGTGATTATGCCTTGGCCACCGGCCTGGAAGCCTTACTGGGTTTTTTATATCTGACCGGGCAGGATGAACGCCTGTACCGGATCTTTGCCCTGTTGGAGGAAAGCAGAACATGCCCCGAACATACCTGAAAGTGCGGCTCATTGCCGCTACACCCGAGCCTGAGAAGACCTGTGCCCTTGCAGCCCGCACCTGCTATTCCGCAATGGGCCTTAATGAACTTGCTGAAAAGGTAGATTCCTCTGACCAGACCTCGTTTTTGAACGGCATTCTGGCCAGCGGACATCTGAGCGTGCTGGAGCATGCCTCCTTTACCTTTTTTACTGAAGGAGTGAGCCGTTCCCTGCTCGCACAGATCACCCGTCACCGTATCGCGTCCTTCTCGGTACAAAGCCAGCGGTATGTTTCCATGGCTGACGGATTTGATTATATTATCCCGCCCCGTATCGAAGCGCTTGGCGGAGAAGCCGTGAAGGAATTTGAGAGTCAGATGGAGCAGATGCAGAAATGGTATATTTCCTGGCAGGAGAAGCTGGGAGAAAACAGCAATGAGGACGCCCGTTTCGTGCTTCCCAATGCTGCCGGAACTCACATCGCCTTCACGATGAACGCACGGGAACTGCTGCACTTTTTTGAGCTGCGCTGCTGCAGCCGCGCACAGTGGGAGATCCGCGAGCTGGCAACAGAAATGCTGCGCCTGGTGAAGCCCCTGGCCCCCTCGATCTTTGCCAAAGCCGGCCCCGGATGCGTAAAAGGTTCCTGTCCGGAAGGAAAACGCAGCTGCGGAAACAGTGCGGAAACAAGAGAAAGATTTTTGAACCTGATCTAACTGATGAAACAGAAAAGAGGTTTATTCTATGGCATTCTATGAAAAGGCGAAACCTGTGAAAATGACAAAGCAGGATCATCTCCGTGCCGATGCAAAGCGCGAAGAAGAAGGCTCCCGTTATAAAAAGAACGGTCATTTTAACGTTGAGGATGTCCGCAAAGGTCATTCCGCATCTTCCTTCTCCGGCCGCTATGGCGAAAATAAGGGCAGCTATTCCGATCATGACTATCGGAAGAAACCCGAAAGCAGCTTCGGAAAGGACCGCTCCTTCCACGATGAAAAGCGCGGATACAGCGGCAATTCATCCAGGACAGTCTCCAAGCCCGCTTTCCGGAAGGAAGAACCCCTGCGCGAAAAAAACCGGCAGGATGCTCTTCCCTGCAGGGAATATCACCCCGCCCCTGCAAGGCCGTTCACTCCTGCGATCAATCAGGCCCCAAAGGAAGAACACCATGGCGCTCCGGAAGCCCTCCCGCTTCCTGAAAATCTGCTTTCAGGACGAAATCCAATCCGCGAAGCTCTGAAGGCAGGAAGGGATATTGAGAAGCTGTTGGTAGCCAAGGGAGAGCTTTCCGGTTCCGCCAGGGAGATCGTGGCAGAAGCCAAGGAAAGGCATATTCCTGTTCAGATCGTGGAGCGTACGCGTCTGGACGAGATCACCCGAAATCATCAGGGCATGCTGGCTTTTGCCAGCGCCTATCGTTATGCCGAAGTAGAAGATATGCTTGAAGAAGCCCGTGAAAAGGGCGAAGCCCCCTTCCTGATCGTGCTTGACGGCATCACGGACCCCATGAACCTGGGCGCCATCATCCGCACCGCTGCCTGTGTGGGCGCTCACGGTGTGATCGTGCCGGAACGCCGTGCCGCGGGGCTTACTCCCACTGCCGTCAAGGCCAGTGCAGGTGCTATCGAAGTGGTGAAGGTGGCACGTGTCACCAACCTGAACCGTACGCTGGACATGCTCCGACATGAAGGCATTTGGCTGTATGCCGCCGACATGAAGGGAGAGGATTTCCGGAAAGTAGATTTTTCCGGTCCTGCCGCGCTGATCATCGGAGGCGAGGGCGAAGGCGTCAGCCGTCTCACGCTGGATAAGTGTGACCGCATCGTTTCCATCCCGATGAGGGGGAAGATGGACAGTTTGAATGCCTCTGTGGCCGCAGGCGTGCTGATGTACGCCGTTATGTCCGGCCGCTGATCAAATAACATGGTTTTCAACGAGGTAGGAATGACCGAATCCGACAGAGACACTGCTTCTTCCCCCTCCGGGTTTGAACAGATATGCGATGAAGACATCGTGGAACGGGCCCAGAATGGAGACGTAGAAGCTCTGGAATTTTTGCTGGACAAATACAAATTTTTCGTCCGATCAAAAGCACGCAGTTATTTTCTGGTGGGAGCCGATCACGAGGATATCGTTCAGGAAGGCATGATCGGGCTGTATAAGGCGATCCGTGATTATAAGCTGGACCGTCAGTCATCCTTTCATGCTTTTGCAGATCTTTGCGTGAAAAGGCAGATCATCACTGCCATCAAAACCGCCACAAGGCAGAAGCACCTTCCCCTCAACAGCTATGTTTCCCTCAACCGGCCTATTTACGATGAGGAAAATGACCGCACCCTGCTGGATGTGATCGAAGGACGTGTTACCAATCCGGAGGATCTTTATATCAGCCGGGAAGATTTGAGGAGCATTGAGGAGCAGATCGATGTGATGCTGTCGGATCTGGAGCAGCAGGTTCTGTTCCTGTTTCTGGACGGAAAAAGCTATCAGGAAATCGCTGAAAAGCTGGGACGGCATGCGAAATCCATCGATAATGCCCTTCAGAGAGTGAAACGCAAGCTGCTGAAGGTGCTGGAAGAAGACCAGACGATGTGAACATAAAAGATGCTTTGCTTAAAAGAGGCTTTGCGAATGAAGAAAAAAAAGTTGATCTCTCTTCTTTTTCTGTGTCTCCTGCTGACCGGCTGTGCAAAAAACATACCGCAGCCGGAAAGCACGCCCACTCCTGCACCGGTGGGACTGGATCTGTTTGTATCAGACGGACAGGGAACCCTGTCCGGCATTCTCAGCAGCGTTTACGCCCCTTATGAAAAACTGCTTACCCAGGTCGCTTCCAGCGGTTGTTATTCCATTGGTTATGCGATCCCCGGGCAGATGCTGAGTCAGGCCGGGATCCACGCGGAAGAGAAAAAGACGGAAAGCCGGGAAGGTTGGTATAACTTCACGGTGGATCTGGGCGGAGATTTCACCTACTCTGTCTGGGGACAGGACGTATTGGATTCCCTGTCCGACGATAAAGCCGATGAGAATGTGAACGAATACGGTCAGGAACAGATGGAGAATGTATCCGGAGACGCACAAAACGACGGCGGAGGTGTATTCAATCACCGCTATGTGTACGATATCGCCGCTGACGGCACTTATGGAGCCATCGAGGTATACTCCACCCTGAACGGAGAGATCTCCGGTCATGAACGCTTTGACTATATGATCGTGGGAGAATACCTTTATTACACCGATGCACTGCTCGATCTTTCCGCCCAGGCGATAAACACAGACACAGATGCGGATAATAATGAAAGTCATCCTGACTATCCCTACATCATCACAGAAGGGGTCATGACGAAAGACACGCTTACTCTGTGCGAATACACGGTCTCCTCTGATCGCCCGGGGGTTCCGACGGATTATCCCATGATCAGTTCCCTGGATGACAGCACCCTGCTTTCACGCAGCGGTCTGAATGTTTCTCTGAAAGTTAAGGACGGTGTACTGACGGAGAATTATTACGGCGGTCTGCACACCCTTCGGCTACAATAACGGAGGATATTCCATGCAACTGTTTGATTCCCACTGCCATCTTGACGACGAACGCTTTGACTCTGACAGAGAAGAGCTGATCTCTTCTCTCCCCGGAAAAAACCTGGTTTACTGCATGTGCCCAGGAAGCGACATTCCCTCCTCCATGCGTTGTGCCGCGCTGAGTGAAAAATATCCCTTTGTTTACGCAGCCGCAGGCATTCATCCCCATGAAGCAGAAAAAGCCTCCCCGGATGCGCTCGACAGGCTGAAGGAGCTTCTTGACCGGCCAAAGGTAAAAGCGCTCGGAGAAATCGGGCTGGATTATTATTACGATTTTTCTCCGCGGGATGTCCAGAAAAAATTCTTTATCGATCAGATGGAGATCGCCGTTCAGAAAAAGAAGCCCGTAATTCTGCACATCCGGGACGCACACGGTGATATAATCGACTTGATGCGTTCCATGCCCCGTCTTCCCGAAGGGATCGTGCATTGTTTTTCCGGAAGTACGGAGGTGATGAAAACCTACCTTTCGATGGGATTTTACATTTCCTTCGCGGGGCCTGTTACTTTCAAAAAAGCTCCTCACCTTTGGGAAGCAGCCGCACTTGTACCGGAAGACCGGCTTTTGATCGAAACAGACAGCCCCTATCTGGCTCCGGAACCGGTACGCGGCAGACGAAACGACCCCTCCAATGTAAAATACGTGTGTGAAAAGATCGCCTCCCTTCGCGGCATGGATACGGATTCCCTTTCCCGTATCACCATGCTTAACGCCCTCAGGATCTATCATATTGACAAATGATCGAGGTAACCAAGATGCCCAGAAAAAAGAATTTATCAACCGAAACTCTCCCCATGATCCCCCTCCGCGGGGTCATGGTCTTTCCCCATATGGTGCTTCATTTCGATGTCGGCCGTCCCCGCAGTGTGGCTGCGCTTGAAAATGCGATGATGCATGATCAGCGTGTCTTTCTGGTGGCCCAGAGAGACGTGGAAACAGAACGCCCCACCAGAACAGACCTTTATGTGACCGGTACTGTAGCCGTGATCAAGCAGGTGCTGAACCTTCCAGGCGATAATCTGCGTGTTCTGGCAGAGGGCACCACCAGAGCCGAGCTTGCCTCCATCGAAAGTATGGAGGATCGGGACAATGCAGTGATCAACTATCCTGCCACCCTTCCCTGCAACGAAAATGAAAAAGTAGCCCTCACGCGCACAGTAAGGGACCTGTTTGAAAAATATTCCCGTTCCAGCATGCGCTTTTCCGCTGAGACCGCGCGCAGTGTTCTCAGCGTGGATGACCCGGATAAGCTGGCCGATGTGATCGCCGCAAACATGCTCAATGACCTGGAGGACCGGCAGGAGATCCTGGACGAGCCTGACGTATGCGTGCGATTGGAAAAGCTTGGCCGGATCCTTACCAGAGAATGCGAACTTGCTGAAGTGGAAAACCGGGTGCAGGCTCGGGTAAAGGTAGCGCTGGATAAAAATCAGAAGGATTATTATCTGCGTGAGCAGATCCACGCCATTCAGGAGGAACTGGGTGACACCGATGAGACCCGGACAGACGAACTGACTGAACGGATGCAGAAAACGCCTCTGAACGATGAAGCACGCGGAAAAGTAGAAAAAGAATTAAAGCACCTTGCCTCAATGGCACCCGGTAATCCGGAGATCACAGTAAGCCGTAACTGGATTGAATGGGTTCTGGAACTTCCCTGGGGAAAGTATACCCAGGATATGCCCGATATTACACGTGCCCGCAGAGTTCTGGATGAAGATCACTACGGTATGAAACAGGTAAAGGAACGGGTGATCGAGTATCTGGCTGTAATGGGTATGAAAAAGAAGACGACCGGCAGCGATGCGATAAATGGCCCTATTCTTTGTTTTGTAGGTCCTCCTGGCGTAGGTAAGACATCTATCGTCAAATCCGTTGCAAGGGCTCTGGGACGCAAATTTGTGCAAATGAGCCTGGGTGGCGTGAGGGATGAGGCTGAAATACGCGGACACAGGCGCACCTATGTAGGAGCCATTCCAGGAAGGATCATATCCGGCATGAAGCAGGCCTCCACGATGAATCCGGTGTTCCTCTTTGATGAGATCGACAAGATGAGCAGCGATTTCAGGGGCGATCCTGCCAGCGCAATGCTGGAGGTGCTGGATGGAGAACAGAACGGCGCTTTCCGGGATCACTATCTGGACCTTCCTTTCGATCTGAGCCGTGTGCTCTTCATCACCACAGCCAACAGCATGGATACGATCCCGGGACCGTTGCTTGACAGGATGGAGATCATTGAAGTTCCTGGCTACACCGAAGAAGAAAAGCTGCAGATCGCCATGCGGCATCTGCTGAAAAAGCAGGTGAAGGAGCTAGGGCTTCCGGCTGGCAGTATCCGAATAAAGGATACGGTGATGCGCCGTCTCATTGAGGATTATACAAGAGAATCGGGCGTTCGCACACTCAGCCGCACCATTTCCAAAGTGGTTCGGAAGGCTGCAGTGGATATGATGGAAACCGAAAAAAAGAGCATCGGGATCAATGAAGAGACCCTCACCCGGTATCTTGGCGCTCCCCGCTATATCCGTGAGCTTCCGGAAAAAGAGCCACAGGTGGGCATCGTAAACGGCCTGGCCTATACGGTCGTCGGAGGAGAAACACTCACGGTGGAATGCAGCTGCATGCCGGGGTCCGGACAAATGCAGCTTACTGGTCAATTAGGCGATGTGATGAAGGAATCAGGTCAGGCAGCCCTCTCCTGGGTGCGTGCTCACAGTGCGGAATACGGCCTTTCCGATGATTTCTATAAAACCAGGGACATCCACATCCACGTTCCGGAAGGGGCAGTTCCCAAGGACGGTCCCTCTGCCGGTGTAACGATGATCACATCCCTTGTATCTGCTTTGACCGGTATCCCCGTAAGGCAGGATGTGGCTATGACCGGTGAGATCACGCTGCGCGGCCGTGTGCTTCCCATCGGCGGCCTGAAGGAAAAACTGCTGGCAGCTTATCGGGCAGGCATCCGTTTGGTGCTGATCCCGGAAGAAAACAAAAAAGATCTTGAAGAGATCCCGGAGCATGTGCTCAGCTGTATGCAGATCCGTGCTGTATCCAGGATCGGGGACGTCCTTTCCACCGCGCTGGTACGCGATGGCATTGAAAATAAATAACGGCGGTGTTTCTATGGAGATCCGTACATCTTCCTTTGTCACCTCAATGGATTCATATCGCACCCCCCAACCTGCTCTTCCGCAGCTGGCTGTCGCGGGAAAAAGCAATGTTGGCAAAAGCAGTCTGATCAATTCTCTATGCATGCGTAAAAATCTGGCAAAAGTGGGTGAAACACCCGGAAAGACCCGGCTGATCAATCTTTTTCTGCTCAACAGCAGCTTCTATCTGGTAGACCTTCCCGGCTATGGCTTCGCAAAGGTGCAGAAAAAGGAGATCGAACGGTGGGGCGTAATGATGGAACATTACTTCCGGGACACGGAGGAACTGTGTCTCACGCTGCATCTGGTCGATATCCGCCACGATCCCACGCAGGATGATGTGGATATGAACACATTCCTTCGTTCCACCGGCCGTCCTTTTCTGGTGGTGGCAACCAAGGCCGATAAGATCAGCCGGGGAGCACGGATGAAATATCTGGCCCCCATTTGCAGGAAACTGCAGGTGCAGCCATGGCAGGTGATCTGCTATTCCTCTGAAACCCACGACGGGCGGGAGCAGCTGCTTCAGGCAATTGAAAAAGCCGTGTTTCCCCAACGGGAAAACACGGAAAACTGACTATGGATCAATAGTATGGGGCTGTTCAGCAGCCCCTGATTTTTTCGTCAAACCCGGATGGGTATAAGTGACTGTTTTGCGCAGATGTTTTATACCAAACGAGTTTTGACCGGAATGGAGCAACTTAAGATCAGAAATGATACAGGAAGAGATTCGGTTTTTAATGGAGTTTCGTATTCATCCGACAAAACCCGGATCGAGCCGGGTGAATGTTTCTTGCAAATATCTCAAGCTATTCTCTGTCAACCTCTGCACTTTCAAACTTGATCTTAACGGTAAAATTTTCCGGATCCGAATAATAATCCTTCAAATCAATTTCCAAGGTGAATATACCATCCTGATATGAAAGCCGATCTGACTTCCACCATAAGAATATCTGCACAATTCGGAATATACTCCTTGACCTTTACCATTGAATTCTCCTCTGCAAATGCTGATTTTCAATGATTTCTGTAAGCGGATCCAGTGGAAAATTCGCTCACTATCGTACCAACTTATCTGTGCAGTATTGCCCCAATGGCACACTTTTATTCTTCTGCTGATCCGGTTTTGCTGCAGGAACTTCACTTGTTCTCATCCCACTCGATCTTCCGGATCAACTCTATCAGATCGATCGATTCCATCCCTCCCGCGTGATATACCGTATTTGTATCATTTATGGCTTCTCCTACTGCGAGGACCTTCATACCAAGCTGTTTGGCTGCGAGAATGCCAAGCTCCCCGTCTTCCACCACAAGGCACTCCCCAGAGTCCACTCCCAATTCCTCCATAACCAAACGATACAGCTCCGGATCAGGCTTGGAACGGGTCACATCCGTCCCATCCACTGCCGCGTCGAACCATTTTCTCAAGTCACACTTACGCAGAATATACATTCCGTTGCGGCTTGAAGAGGCTGCTCCCAGCAAGATCCCCTCTTTTTTCAGTTTTTCCAGGTTCTCAGTCACACCGGGGATAACATCCCTGCTGTTCATCTGTTGGGTATATTCCAGAAAAAGATCCCCCTTGCGCAGTGAAAGGGCCAACCGTTCCGCATCAGAATAAGTACGGTTCGCCCTCTGCAGCAAAGCAGCTATACTTTCCGCTCGCCCACGCCCAACTAACGAGTGGATCAGGCTGGCATCCGCAAAAAGTCCCTGTTCATGTGCCAGATGCTGCCAGGCCCGATACTGGTATTCCTCAGTGTTGACAAGCACCCCTTCTATATCGAAGATCACTGCGCGGATCATTTTTCTTTTCTCCCTTTTCCGGTCTATCTGTTTCCGTTATTTCCTTTACAGGTCGATCCCGGGCAGGCAGGTCACAGTTCGAACGAAGGATGCCTGCAGCTTTTCCATCATGTTTACCTGAGGCTTGTTCCTGCGGTTGATCTGGGTGTAGAGATGGGTAACGCCCCGGGAAGCCAGGATGTCTCCCGCCGCACCGATCAATTGAGTAGCCAGGTGCTGACGGCGATAGCGCTGCAGGGTGTACACGTGCAGAAGCGTTGCCGTTTCGCCTGCTCCTGTCAAAACCAGCTCGCACACCGGTATATCGTCATGATGATAGGTCAGCGCCAGAAAATGCGGCTGCTGTTGCCACATTGTGAGATAATCAGGATCAAAGGGCTGGATACGTCCAAAGTTGATACGCTCAAGAAAATCGTTTCTTTCCTGTAAAGTGTTGAGCGGAACGGAATAATAGTCCATCCCCATCGGAGCTGTCTGCGTTCCAACCGGAACAGGAAAACGAAGCATGTCTTCCGCGTCATCATCCTTCAGACCGCACTGCTCATAAAAACGGATCAGTTCCGTATTATCCGCCGGCACTGCCGCATACAACCTGGCAGGAATGCCCGGATTCCCGGCCCTCATCTGTTCCGCTCTCGCAAGCAGTGCCCCAAAGAGCATGTTTCTCGCCTGAGGCTGTGCTTCGATGCTGATATAAAAATGCAGCGGTCGTTCCGGATATAGGCAGGGTTGTTCAAATCGCACAATAAAGCCGGTTCCCAGCTGGGTCAGCTTTTCATCAGATACGAAAAACACATTCTCGGGATCAAAGCCCTGATAAGGCGCGATAGGATGAGTGATTCGCATAGCAATTCCTCTTAAATATTGTTATATTCGATCTCGTTGAAATCTTTCGCGACAGAAAGATCGTAAAATACTCGTTTCACGCCCGGTATCTCCCTCATGACTCTCTGAACTGTATTCTCCAATATGTCATAGGGCAGCCTCGCCGGATTGGCGCTGAGGTTTTCCCCGGATTGTACCGCCCGGAGGACCACGATGATCCCCTTCTGTTTCGGAAGCAGTTTGACCGCCGCAAAGGATTTCATCAGCCTTTTCACTCCGGCATTCAGCAACTCTTCATTGAAGATCCGATCTGCTTCCCTTACCGCAGTGAGAGCCGATTCGCTCACCTCTCCGTGGATTCTCATCGCCATACCTGTACCAGGGAAAGGTTGAGCCGTAACATATCGGGATGGGAATTCCAGATATTCCGCCACGCGCCGAATCTCGTCCTTGAAAAGATCTCTCAGCGGTTCACACACGGGAATGGGAAGGTCATCGGGCACATTCACAAATGTTCTCTGCATCACATCGGAGCAATTGGTGCCCCGGATAAGCAGTTTCACATCCGGGATCCGGTTCATTTCCCGAAGCAGGATCTCCCTCAGCTTTGCTCCGATGATCTCCCGCTTCCGTTTCTGCTCCGTCACATCCTTCAATGCATCCATAAACTCCTGTGCCGCATCGATCAGGAGCACATCCATTCCCATTTCGTCCCCGAAGAAGCGTACAAAACGTGAACACTCCTGTTCATGCATCAGCCCCGTATCGATCAAGATGCATTTCAGCTTTTTTCCAACGGCACGGTAAGCCAGTACAGCGCTTACCGCGCTGTCCAGCCCGCCTGTCACAGCACACATGACGCTGCCGTCGCCTGCCTGTGAACGGATCTGCTCTATCTGTGAGTTCACATATGCTTCATCATTCCAGCTGTCCGTGCAGCCGCAGATATCCACAGCAAAATTGCGCATGATCCGCGCACCGTCGGGGTCGTTCTGTTCCACCTCGATCTGCATTCCAAAGAGCGGAAGCACATCATGACTGTATCCGATCACGGTGTCACCGGATAAACATATCGCAGTCATACATCCGCCCGGCTCCAGATTTTTTACCTTCTTCAGCATCCGTTCCTGATTGGTGATCCCCTCCGTAAGAACACTTTTTCGGAATTCCAGAGGCAGAAAACGGGTATCAAAAAGCTCCTCTCCCACAAGCCCCCCTGCCAGTTTCAGCATGAAGCTGGCAGCAGAACCCCATGCAAGGATAGGAACATTCTCCTGCAGAATGCGATTATCAAACCCTTCTTCGTTGTTTTCCTCCGCATCCGCAGCCAAAATCAGCCCCTTCGGAGCCAGTTCCTTGATCTGCTCAAGAGTGGAATCACCGGGAAGGATCCGGCAGCAGATCCTTTCTCCGCGCAATTTTCGCGCCGTTTCTCTGCTTGCCGCATCATTGAAATTCAAAACAAGAATCAGATCCTGTTGCATAACCGTTCCTCCATCGGATATATCGTCCTGCATGAATGAACTTTCGACAAAAAAGTTAACTTATATTATTTCGCTGAAAACATGCAGATTCCTGCTTTCTGTTTTTAGTTTTTCCGTCACCCGGAAAAGGCTTCACAGATCTTTGGCCTGATGAAACACGATAAAAATGATCAATCCACATCCCACTCATCCGGTCCGAATTTTTCCTCAATAAGAGAACTCAGTGCACGTTGAGTGAGAGGACCGGCATTCCCGGTCTGGTCGATCCCGTGATCCCGCTGAAAGGCGATCACCGCATTCCGGGTAATATCCCCATAGGTACCGGTCATGAATCTCTCTTCCATGTAGCCTAAACTGCACAGATCCTGCTGAAGCTGCCTTACCTTCTCCCCGCGGTTTCCGGGATGCATGCTCCAGTCTGCCAGATCATATACCGTACCGTAGCCCTGGATATGCTCATCCGTCAGCAGATATATGTTGCGTTGTACCTTATCTGGCATGTTTCCTTCCAGCACATGTACATACACCTTATTTTCTGCATCTTTTCCGCAAAATTCCACCATTGCCACATGATAGGTGTCACCGGTATCCGTGTTTGCAAAGAACACCCAATCCCCCGGCTGGGGAATATAGCTGTTTTTCTGCATCATTTCATTTTCTCCGCGATACCACTGGCTTCCCCAATCTGGCACAAAACCAATGCGGGCGATATACCTTCCTTCTCTGATAAACCAGTTTCTCCCCACATTCTGAGTACCATACAGAGGATAGATCTTTTCAAGAAGCTGCGTTCCATACGTTTGGTCCACCTGATCCACACACCAGCATAAGAATTCGGCACACCATTGACAGGTAGGGTCTCCCACCCACTCCCCATATTTGGTACGCCCGGTCTTTGATTCTGTGTATCCTAATTCTCCGCGGGCCACATTAAGCAGCATTTTTACGTGCTCCGGCGACTCGGACAGAGGTTCGATCAAGTATTCACCAGCCATCAAAGGAAGGGATTCCTGCATTCCCTCCCCCAAACACAGGCTGTTTCCAAGCATTATCAGCATCAGAAACACTGCCAAAGCATATACTGAACTTTTCCTGTTAACTGTCATGCTTCCCGCCTTATCCTGTATGTCAGCCATTTTGTTCGTTATGTCTCTCCGTTCTTCTTCTGCGAACCGGTTCGGTAAAACCATTCAGCTGATTCTCCGGTGAAACACTGCTTCTGCTTTCTCCATCCTGTGCGCCTGCATAGGAAGAAGATGCAGATGACACCGGAGGCGCCGTACGCACCTGCGGACGCGCATAAACTTCTTTTTCAACTGCCGCATTCTGCATTCCTGCCGTGCGGATCACCCGGGTCCCGGACAGATCCTCTCCCGTTCTTTTTGCTGTTACAGCAGGGGCGGAGGAATGGGCATTTCCATTCGCATGTCCGTAAACGGAGGTCGTAGCTTTACTATTGCTGTCCAAACTGCTTTCCGGCCGGCGATAAGCCGCATCCCGGTTATTCATGCCCCCGGAAACGTTGGTTTTTATGCCTGAATCGGCTTTCACTGCAGATTGGACGGAATTCGCGTTTCCGCTTCCGCGCATGTAATAGGGTGCATCAGTGTTTCCGTCCCGACTGAAAGCGCCCTGCTGCGCTGCCTGAGGATTCCTGGCTGCCGAAGAAGCATACATATTTCTATCTTCTCTCACATTCCTGCGGGCCTGCTGTTCTCTCACTCTGGCCCGTCTTCTTTCGTTCCGAAGATGGATCGTGTAAGCATAGATCCCCGCCCCTCCGGCCACAAGCGCCAATACAACGATCCACACCAGGGCTCCGCCGCCCGATTCCTTTTTTTGCTCCGTATCCGGCGCAGCTGTCTGATTCTGACTGATGGGAGCCAAAACCGGACCGGGAGTCCAGGTCGGATCCACATACACATAGGGAGTCAGTGTGGGAGTAACAGTGATAAGAGGAGTCACCTCCGGCGTTGCGGTTATCCAGGTCGTAACAGTTCCCGGGTTCCAGGTCGCAAGGTTGCGGTCTTCAATGGAATCGGCAAACTCCTGATACATTCCTTCACTGCTGCCGGAAGCCATGGCGCTGCGGTATTCCTGACTGTTGCGGAAAGCGGATACTTCGTTCTGCTTGAGCACCGTCAGATAATCGGAACGGATATATCCCTCCCTTTCTCCGATCAAAACCCGATACCACATTTTTCCTTCGTCGTCATACGTGTTTCCAATAACGGTACACAGTGTGTATTGGGAATAAAGACCCAATTTGAGACTGTCTGTGTCCGGTTCTGCACGAAGGTTTACTTTTCCGCTGCCTGTATTGACATAACCGAAGCAGGAATCATCCTCGTCAGTGACCGGAACCGGGGTTACCATAACGATCTCAGGCGTTGCCGTTCTGAAGGAATCCAGATAGACCGTTGTCTCGTCCGGATCCATTTTCCGAAGCTGATCTTCACGAACGAACCCATACATATCAGCACACTGCACCAGATCCCAGGTTTCCCCTTCAGCATATTCCTGTTCCATCACATAGCATACGGTGCCTTCGTAAAGCATGGTCGTGATCATGGCCTGCCCATCCGGTGCAGCCCGGAGCGGAACAGTACCCAGAGTTCTGAAATAGCCCGCATAAGGTTCCGGCACCGGGGTCACGATCACAGGCGGAACAGTAGTCTGCACCGGAAGCGCTCTCATATAATCATAGGCTTCCTGGTCATTCACGCGTCTCACTTCATCATCGGGAATATAGCCCTCCGCTTCCTTCCCTGCAATGACCACATCATCCCAGATCCGTCCGTCCGCATCCTTTACCTGATCTCTCACAAGCAGCAGCGTGTCAAATTCCGCTGCATAAACCGTGTAGCCATTCAGAAAATCCGGAGCATTCCAGAGGGATGTATCAAGAATCGTTGCCGCATATCCGTTATAGGGAACAAACACCGGTTCCTTCGTAGGGACCGGGGTTTCCGGTACGGCTGTTACCGGAATATAAACGGTGGGTACGGGAGTAAAGGTCGGCATCATCGTCGGAACAGCCGTAGATGCCTGTTTTTCCGGAGCGGGACTGTTGAGTCCTGCCTGTACTGCTTCAGATTCTGCTTTGCTGAGCAGCGTTACATAATCCGCGCTCACATAGTATTCCTTGCTTTTGTACATCACATGGTACCAGCGCTTGCCGTCCATATCAGGCTCAGCCTCCAGCACCCACACCTTAGTGTTCCTTTCCAGCTTGCCGCGGGATTTATAATTGGTTCCGGCGCCTTCACGGATATTCACACTGCCGCTGGTGGTTTTTCCCCACAGATTGATCACATTGCCAAATTCAGGAGTTGCCGATGGTGCCGGGGAAGCCGTTACAGGTACAGGCGTGGGAGTGCCGTTCAGATAATCCCGGATCTGATCGTCAGTCATCATGCTCACGGCATTATCCTTCACATACCCGATCAGCCCGTTATTGTCAATACGGTACCAGCTCTCGTTCCGTTCATTCACGATCTTTCCGGTCACATACAGCACATCCGCGGGACTTACCGTGAAGGCACGGTTATCCTCTTCAGCAGTGGGAGCGGAACGGACATAGATATCCGCCTTGGGACGGGCATAGGTATCCATCGCATCCATCGGATGGTTCATTTCAGGTACCGGGGTCGCTTCGCTCACTCTTTTGTATAAGAACTCCACTGTATTAGGGGTCACGATCCCGTCCTGCTGATAAACATTCACGGTCTGTGCAGAGCGGGACAAGTCCAGCTCATAACCGGGCAGCAGATTTCCGGTGGCGGCAGTGACCGGAGTATTTCCCTCCGGGCATTCGATCTGCATCGGTTCAGCGATGTCATTCCCGATTTCATCCCGGTAGTATACGGTGACATAAGCTGTTTTCGCAGAAACATAGAAGGTCACATTATCCGGGGTCGTCACTCCGTCCGCTGTCACAGTCACATTGATCACACTGTCCCCGCGCAGCTCGTAGCTACCGTTCAGCTTTTCGCTGACAAGAGAAAGATTAGCGTAGATCGGAGTCACCGCCCCGGCTGCACACAACAGATATTCGCTCGCAAACTCTGACCCGTCATCCAGATTCACGTATTTCACCCGCACGTATACCGGGCTGGGTTCGGGAGTTGCAACCACCGTTTCCGGTGTGGAAGTGGGGGCCGGGTTCGTAACAGGTGTCGGGGTCCCCGGTACTTCTGTTGCAGGTTCCGGCGCCACGATCTGCCTGAACCAGAAAGTCACTTCCAGGCTGCTGGCGCCATTTTCATCCACATATACGGTAAAAGGCGTCGTATCGACCGGCTCGTAATTCTCCTTCAATTCACTGGGCTCACAAAGGATCAGATTCTCTCCTGCCAAGCAAGTCACAGTGGCAGAAGGTGCAACATTCACTCCATCCGTGGAAAGAAAATACACTATTACATTCTGGGGAACAATAATCACTTCACCGGGAATGTTCTCGGTTTCGGTTTCTTCACGATCTTCACGGTAATAAACGAAAGTGATCTCCCCATTCACACTGAGCATTCCATTTTCATCCGCATATACCACAGTGGAATATTCCGTGGGATGATAAACTTCCTGCAGCGTATCCGGCGCGGTAATGATATTTTCACCTGTCCGGATCTCTGCGACCGTATCTTCTGCGACAGGACTGCCATTTTCCTCGTCTATATAATGCACCGTCACATACCAGACATCGTTTTTTTGATTCTGAGGAACAGGATCATACACATACAGGAAGGTGACTGCATCCAAACCGGTCATTCCTGACGCATCCGCGATCACCACGGCTTCATTGCTGCCTTCTGCCGGAACATATCCCTCCGGCAGATCTGCAGGTTCAGGATAGATCAGGTTTTCCCCTTCAAAGATCTCGCAGATCGTATCAGACGCTACCGGTATCAGGCTTTCCGCATCCAGATAACGTACTGTTATTTCAACAGGCCAAAGCACCTCTGTTACTTTTGTGTAAACAAATGTGACTGTTTCAGGGTAGCAGCTGCCCTCACTGTCCACTGATACCTGAGTCACCTCTTCACCGGGATTCTCATATCCTTCCGCAAGGTCATAGGGTGCTGCCGCCACATCATTCACGCCCTCAAATACATCAGCAAACGTATCGGAAGCCACATTCATTCCATTTTCATCCGTATAGCACACCCTTACCTGAACAGGCCACTGCACAGAAGGCACATAGGTATACATGAAGCTTAATTCATAAGGCATCAGGTATTCTGCCGAGTTTGCAGTCAGGGTCACCGTATCATATTCTGTCACATAACCATCCGGTAGGTCCATAGGCTGGGCATAAACGGTGTTGTCTCCATCCCACACCTCCTGCATGGAATCCTGCGCAAGAGGCATTCCCGTTTCATCCGTATAGTGGAGGATCACATACATGCTCTGCGGTTGGAGCGGTTCTTCTATTACCGGCATCAGAGCATCTTTTGAAACAAAAAGACGGAACAGAACAGGCTCACCGCCATCGGCGGGATAAGCCATGATCTGCACATCATTCCCGTTTTCTGCTGAGCTTCCGCAGTTCTGTACACCGGAAAGAATGTCGTTATTCCCAGGCCAGAAGGATTCAAAGGTATGAAATTCATCCTCTACATGCAATGTAAGAGCATTCATATCTGCCTCAGCAGGCAAAAACACCCACCATGCATCTTCATACCCCGCATTGCCCATCCACTGCGCCTCACACCAGATATCCTGCCCAGACGGATCCACATACGACACCATGAGCCTGATGGGGCCTGTTTCTTCAGCACCTGCGCCGCTGCAGCACAAAAAAGCCATGAAAATCCCAAATAGCATCCATGCAAGAAAACCTGTTTTTCTTTTTCCGGTCATCAGTATATCCTCCCGTGGAACACGATGCATTCCCTTATGTGAAGCATGGTCCTGTTCCGTAAAATCTCTAAGGTAAACATATTAATTTTATTCCGGTACGGAGATAATGTCAATCAAAACCCATTTTTGTTATATTTTTCCTCTCCCCTCTTCTGTTTTCTGCCGAAGTTACTTTCGCGGCGATCATTTTGATCTATGCTTTTTTCCATTTTTATATCACGTATGCAGGAATCATCATTCCGATGTAGAAATAAAGATAGAATGTACCGAAAGGATCAAGGGATATGCTCGACGACAGTAAATTGAAAGAAGAATTCCTGACCGGCGAACGGGTCTATTCAGGAAAGGTGATCCGGGTAGACGCCTGCCGGGTAAGACTCCCGGACGGAAACACCGCCCTGAGAGAGATCGTTCACCACAACGGCGCCGTGGCCATCGTGCCCATGGATCATGAGGGATATGTTACCCTTGTAAGGCAGGACAGGATCGCCATCGGGCGGCTCACCTGGGAAATCCCTGCAGGAAAGCTGGAAGGACCGGATGAGGATCCCTTCTCTGCCGCAGTGCGTGAGCTGGAAGAAGAAACCGGGCTGCACGCTGCGCATTGGCAGAAGCTCACAGTGATCAATACCACAGCCGGTTTCTGCGATGAAAAGATCACCATCTACCTTGCGACAGAGCTTTCACAGCATTCTTCTCACACGGATGATGACGAATTTCTTTCTGTCGCCCGTTTCCCGCTTGATGAACTGACAGAGAAAGTAATGCAGGGCGAATTGCAGGACAGCAAAACCATTATCGGTTTGCTGATGGCAAGCAGGGTGGCAGACCGGTCCCAGTGGGGCATAATCAGGGACGCCCCGGATATACAACGGTTGAGCGCCACGATTTATTCCGGGCAGGCAGAAAAGAATGTTCAGTGAAGATAACGCATTGCTGAAAATGCGTGAACTGTTCTCAGACCCTCCCCGTCTGGAAACAGACAGACTGATCCTGAGATCCCTCAGGATGCGGGACGCTGTCGATCTATACGCCTATTCATCCGATCCGGAGGTATCCCGATATGTGTTGTGGGATACCCACGCAAGTATCCGCGATTCCCGTAAGCAGCTCCGGGCTGCGATACATCAGTATCATTTGGGAGAACCTTGTTCGTGGGGAATCTGTGACAAAGCGACCGGTCACCTGATCGGCACCATTGGCTTTATGTGGCTGAGCTTTGACTCCCTCAGCGCCGAGATCGGCTACAGCCTCAGCCGTTCCTACTGGAACCGGGGGCTGATGACGGAAGCGCTCCAAAGCATGATCTCCTTTTCATTTGAACAGCTTCATCTCAATCGTCTGGAAGCACAGCATGTTCCGCAAAATCCTGCCAGCGGACGCGTCATGCAGAAATGCGGCATGACACGTGAGGGGCTTTTGCGAAGCCGCGTACGCCTCAAAGGCGTCCTTACCGACACCGTACTTTACAGCATCCTGCTTCAGGATTACCGGAAATACAAATCAAAAAACGGAGGAAAACATCATGATGCATTATAAGACCAAAGGCACCTGCTCCACCCAGATCGATCTGGAAATCGAGAACGGGATAATCACATCCTGCCGTTTCACCAACGGCTGCCGTGGAAATACCCAGGGCCTTTCCAGAATGGTGATCGGCCGGGATGCACGTGAAGTGATGGAGACCCTGCGCGGTATCCCCTGCCGCGGAAGCACGTCCTGTCCCGATCAGCTTTCCCACGCGATCGAACAGTATTTGAATGAAAAAGCCGCTTCCGCCCGGTAAAAACAGGCTATAGGCCTGATTCAGAAAGGAAAAGATCCATGTCATCCAAAAAGAAAACCGATTCAAAAACCATTTTGATCCGCGTGATCTGCATCGTACTGTGTGCAGCCATGGTGATCGGTCTGGTCGCTTCCCTGCTGCTGCAGTAATCGTCCTCATTCATCTAATTCACGAAAAAAGGCACCGCTCCCCGCGTTTTGGGAAAGCAGTGCCTTTATCTTTATTCATCAGAACGATTCTTCTCCGCCCGTTACCTCTTCGCCATCCTTGAGCACACCGTTTTCCGCGGCAAGTGCCCGGTAACGCTCAACGATACGATTTGGACCGGCAATACGCATCTTATCTCCAAACTGGAACACCCAGCCAAAGAAAGCGGGACTCACCTGCAGATGCACCCGGGTCTCACACCGGCCATCCGGCAGCTCCTTCACTTTCAGCTTCTCACCGAATTGATCATACACAGCCCCCAGCACAGAAGGATCAAACTGAAGCACCACATTGGAGGGTGCTCCGCCATACATCCGGAACACTGCTTTCGTATATTCGGCATAATTGGTCTTGCGGAGAGGTTCTACTGTTTCTCCATCGAAAGGACGGTCCTTTTCCACCCTTACCTCAGCCATACGATCGATACGGAAATTGTTGGTGCTGCTGAAATGAACATTATAGGTCATCAGATAATAGTGATCTTCATGATAGACGATTGCGCACGGGATCACATTATAGCGTTTTCCTTCCTTTCGATAAACCCGTTTGCCGTCAGCATCCAGATCAAAACAGAGGAACGAAACACGGCAGTTTGCATCCAGCGCTTCTTCAATGCAGCGAATGTTATCGTACACATCATAGTTGCTGTGTTTCCTTATGTTAAAGCAGACCATGTTCTGGCGAAGCAATTCTTCCTTCTGGTGACTTGCCAAAGCTGCGATCTTGTCCACCAGCTTCTCCGTCATTTCATCGGGAACAAAATTCGCTGCCTGAACAGCATCCATCATCAGCTTCAGCTCGGAGATGGAAAAACCTTCATCCTCCACATAGTAACCCTTTTCATGACCGCGCATGCAGGAATAGACTTTGTAGCCGTATTCATTCAGCAGAGCCATATCGCGGCTGAGTGTTCTGCGGTCACAGGTGATACCCATGCTGATCAGTAATTTGCAGAAAGCGTTGGTAGTAATAGGATGCCTTGCATCGGAATCCTTACGCAGGATCTCCATGATCTTGAGGAGTTTGATTTTTTGACAATTATCTTCCGGCATAGATAACTCTCCTTCAATGTGATAATTATATTATAACATACAATAATATGTTTGAAAAGCATGTATACCGGGATTTATTTTTGAATATTTTTTCATAATTTAAAAATCACCTGATCCGTCTGCAGTTCATCTGATTTGGCATTCTGTCAGCCTTTGACTCCTATCCTAAAGCAGATATCCGCCTATTTCTTGAATTTTTCCATTTTTATGTTAAAATAAATCCGTTCGGGGAAGCAGGTGAAAAACCCGCGCGAGCCCGTCGCCGTAAGGCATGTGAATCCTTCCTACCGGCAGCCGCAAACCGGGAAAAGGCCATTGGATACCAATCTGAGAAGGCCGGAAGAAGATGCCGAGCCGGAATATCCGGACACAAGACCTGCAGACCGATACCGCGAGCGCCGGTGGAAAGCAGGAAAATCAAAAGAAGGAGAACAAAGAATGAACAGAAAGAATCGATCTTCTCATTCCTCTTCCCTGTTGCAGGTTCTGATGTGCATCGTGCTGCTTGCGGCTGCAGTGCTTTGTCTCACAGCGTGCACCGGACGAAAAGATACCCCCGTCCCCATTCAAAGCGATGTAAAGCTGTCGCCAATCGGGTCCGGCAGCAGGCACTTCGCATTCAGAGCCGTCGGACTGGACGGAAATGTGATCGCAGCCTATGACGTGTTTACCGATGAAAGCACTGTAGGCGCCGCATTACTCAAAAGCAGCCTCATTGCAGGAGAAGACAGTGCTTACGGTTTATACGTAAAAGAGGTTTGCGGTGTTACAGCCGATTATGACAAGGACAAAACCTACTGGGCCTTCTATGAAAACGATGCATACGCGATCAATTCCGCTGACAAAACTACCATTGACGAAAGCACGGTTTATGAGTTCCGCATATCAAAATAAGCTTTCTTCCCGGGATATTGCAGTGTTTGGCATGCTGGGAGCAATCATGTACGCTTCCAAGCTTTTAATGGAAGCCCTGCCAAACATCCATCTGTTGGGAATGATCATTTGTTCCATCACCCTTGTTTATCGTAAGAAGGCACTTTATCCTCTTTACCTCTATATTCTGCTGGACGGTTTGTTCTCCGGCTTTGCCGTCTGGTGGCTCCCCTACCTGTATGTGTGGACCGTGCTTTGGGGTTCCGTGATGCTGCTGCCTGTAAAGCTCTCCCTGCGAACAAGAGCCTTGATCTGTATTCCTCTCTGTGCATTGCACGGTCTCTGCTTTGGGGTACTCTATGCCCCCGCACAAGCCCTGATATACGGTCTCAATCTGAAGGGGATGCTTGCATGGATCGCGGCAGGTTTTCCCTTTGACCTGATCCACGGCATCAGCAACCTGTTTACCGGTGTACTGATCCTACCGGTCGCACTGCTGCTCACAAGACTTGCAAGGCAAAAATGATTCTGTCAGCATGACCGATGAGCAGCAGCGTTTGAAAAGCACGCATACTCACAGAACCACCGACTCGTTTTCCCGGACACAGCATGCGACAATATTGCCTGACGAACCGGAAACGACTCTGAAAGCCCTTCCGATATTTTCAAAATCGCTTCGTCCGTTCGAAGCAATAGTCACAAAGCTGCATCCGTATGCTTTGGGGCCTACACGGGAGATCATGACTATTGAGCTTGGTAAATGAAGCCGGATTCTAAACAAATGTTGCCTTCTCATTAACCAGTTTAAGATGAGTACGACAACGGGAATTTGCCAAAGCATGGTTCATGATGTTTGAAACAGGGGCTGTTGCAGATTTTGCTTCTGCAACAGCCCCTTCTTTTTTAATTTAATTGATCCAGTATCCGGGCGCCTCTTGTATTCACCCATCTGTTCACAAGAATCGATGCTATCAGAAACATTGCATCAGCACAAAGCAGATACAATCTGGGACTCATCAGGTCCTTTGTAAAAAAACCGCCCACAGGAACGATGATCGATATCAGCCATCCAACCAGCATCGTAATGAACCCTGTAACAGCCTGCTTTATGGGCACCACTTCACTGGTCCAGTTTAGAATAGGGTGCCGAAGCCCCAGGATCAAACCGATCGCACTGTTCATATACACATTCAGCAGCACACCCGTTAAAAGAAGCAGCACCGTCAGCCAGTGAAACCGGTAAGCCACGGACAGGATCATCAGAGAGATCAAACTGCTCACCGCGTTGAGAGAAAAGCCGAACCCAATCTTTGCATTCAGTACATCACGGGACAAAACTGGCAGGGAACGGATCAGCCAGATCGTTTTTCCTTCCAGAGAAACAGAAGGAGCGGAAATAAAATTGACTGCTGCGATCATGGCAACGATCATAAAAGCTGCCAGAGGAAGAAGCTGCATCAGCCAGGGCACCTCGGGCGTTAATGTATCGAGCACCGTAAGCAGCGTATCCGAACGAAGCGCAAGCACAACGGCGATTACAGGCCCCAACACCAGCCCCAAACCGGTATTGAGCATATAGGTGGAGCTGCTGACAAAGCGCCTGGCTTCCCTTGCAAAAAGCGCGCCGCGCACTCCGTTGGCCCTGGCTTTTCCAATTTGGATCGCCTTTTTCTTTTCTCCCGTCTTCCGGGTAGCCAGTTTCACAAAAGTTCTGGTAAGAACAAAATAGCAGATCCCCGCAAGAACCAGGGTCACGAGTGTAAAGATCGTCAGGCTCAGAATATTGCCTGACGCTCCCCGTCCCATGTGCCAGATAAGCACACCCCAATTCTGGATAAACACACCGATCTTTTCGCTGTTGAGCAGGATATTCTCCATTATTCCCTGCAGACGGGTACAGAAAAGCCAGTATACGGCAACAAACACAAGGGAAATCAGTGCGGTAATCACATTTTTACTTTTAAGCCTGCTGCCGATCAAAGCCACGACCCATCCCAGAATACACGACAAAAACGTTACAAACAGCCCGATCATGATTCCGGTCACACATCCTCCGGCCAGAGCGGTCAGAGAAAAGGAACGGATGCAATAATAGATCACCGTCGGGATCCACACCACCATGGAATACAGCATTCCCATGCCAAACACAGTCGCAGTGCGGGAAAGCACGATCAGCCCCGAAGGAATGGGCATGGAAATCAGCAGGTCATTATCCTTTGCCATATACAGGCTGGAATAGGTATTGAACACGCTTCCAAAGGTGCCGAACAGGATCGCTGTTAACCCCATCATGGCAAAATACAGCCAATCCATATCCTTCTCTAAAAGGTAATCCCCAAAGAATAACGCCATGATGAAAAAGATACCCGCAAGGAACAGCATCAGAATTCCAAAGAGCACAAACAGCCCTGTGATCTTTCCTTTGGACCGGGCTTTTCCGGTTTTCCGGTTGATAAAATAACCGCGGAATAATTCGGAGAACTGCTTTTTCAGTAATACTTTCAGCATTTCTGTTTTCACCTCAGGCTTCACCGGATAATTCCAGGAACACATTTTCAAGACTCGTATCTCCCTTTACTTCCTCCATCGTACCGGAGCGGATCAGCGAGCCCTCACGAATAATTGCCACCTTGTCACACAGCTTCTCCGCCACATCCAGCACATGAGTGGAAAAAAAGATCGCACCGCCCCGATCACACAGCTCTCTCATCATCATTTTAAGCGTATGAGCTGCCTTGGGATCCAGACCCACAAAGGGTTCGTCCATCAGGATCAGCTTCGGATCATGAATCCACGCCGCGATGATCGCCAGTTTCTGCTTCATACCGTGGGAATAGGAGGCGATCATACCGCCGAGATCCCCTTTCAGTTCAAACTGATCGGCATACGCTTCGATCCTCTCCTGCCGATCCTTTGATGAAACCCCGAAAATATCCGCAATGAAATTCAAATACCGGATCCCCGTCATATAGTCATACAGATCCGGGTTATCAGGAATATAAGCCAGCATTCTTTTGCAGCCAAGAGGATCTTTTTCAATATCAGTGCCGCCGATCATGATCGACCCCTGTTCAAATGGCAGGATCCCTGCCGCACTTTTGAGCGTGGTGGTCTTTCCCGCACCGTTATGACCGATAAAGCCATATATCTCTCCCGGCTGAATATGCAATGTCAGGTCATTTACCGCCTTTTTGTCACTGTAAACTTTGGTGAGATGTTCGATTCTCAGCATTTCTTCATTCTCCGTTTCCGAAGCAGTTTTCCCGCTCCCGTACATTGTTGTAGCATCAGCATATTTCTTTTTCAAGTGACTTTGCATCAAAGCATCTCATTGATGATCAAAATGTCATTTCTGTGTTTCATTGCTTCTGTGAAACAAAGCACACAGGCGCGCCCAGCCCTGCATTCAGAAAACGCTGTTCAAGCACATTGAATTCCTGTGGCTTCAGGGAAGAAAAGTATTCCCGGATCCTTTCCAATTCCTCCGCTCCAGCCGCATGACCGGGATATGCACACACCACACAAACACCGTTTTTTCCAAGTAATTTTAAAGCTGATTCCAACGCAAGCCGGGTCGTTTCCCAATGGGTGGTCACGCTTTTATCTCCACCGGGAAGCCAGCCCAGGTTGAACATCACAGCATCCACCGGCTCCTTTATATAAAGAGCCATTTTTTCATGTCCGCACAAGTGAAGCTCCGCCCGCTCCCGCATCCCGTTTTCCCGCAGGAGCTTTTCCGTATTCTCCACAGCCTGCGTCTGCACGTCAAATGCATCCACTTTTCCCGTTTCACCCACCAGACCGCACAGATACAGAGTGTCATGCCCATTCCCCATCGTAGCATCGATTACCCGTGCCCCGGGAAACAGGTGCCTTTCCATCACATCGCGGGCAAGCCATCGGGCCGATCTCAATAAGTATCCACTCATAGGCTTGCCTTGAGGGCCTTCACCTCTTCCGGGCGAAGTTCCCTCCATTCGCCGCGCCTCAATTCTCCCAATTCCAGCGGGCCGAATCTTACTCTGCGCAGCTGCAGCACCTGATGGCCGACAGCCTCAAACATTCTCCTCACCTGGCGATTGCGTCCCTCGTGAATGGTGACCAGCACCTGCGTGGCAAAGGCTTCAAGCTTCACGATGCGCACCTTTGCAGGAGAGGTTCTGTGATCATCCAGCATCACACCGGCCCGCAGCTGACGCACGCTTTCCATCGTAACTTCACCGGTGACCCGGGCAAGATAGGATTTATCCACCTCATTGCTTGGATGGAGCATTTTTTCGGTGAGTTCTCCGTCATTGGTGAGCAGGAGAAGCCCTTCGCTGTCATAATCCAGTCTCCCCGCCGGGAACAGTCTCACCGGATAATCCCGGAAATGATCCAGCACGCAGGCTCTGCCTTCGGGATCATTCACTGTAGTCACTTCTCCGGCAGGCTTGTGATAGATCACGTATTTTTTAACATTTTCAGGACGCATGATCTTGCCGTCAAGACGTACTTCGTCCTCTTCCTCCACCTGAACTCCCATTTCGGTGATCACATGGCCATTCACTTTCACCCTGCCGTCAGCGATCATTTCCTCTGCATGCCTGCGGCTGGCAGCGCCGCATAAGGCCAAATATTTCTGTAAACGCATACTTGTGCTCCTTTTCCGAATGAGAGCCGGAAAAGCTTACAAACCGGCTCTTCTTTTACATTATATCATACGGGAAAGCTCCATTTCAATGCAGCATGTGCGGTTCTTATTTTCTATCCTTCCGTTCAATTTTCAACGCAATAGGGTAGAGGGAGGGTGTTAACCCTCGCCCCTCCCGTTGCACCGTACGTACCGGTCAGGTATACGGCGCTACATCGTAACATGGTTTCAAGTATTTCTCAGGTAATAAGCGAGAGGATCGACCAGTCCTGGTCGGTT
>JAZLIA010000135.1:0-11911 GCA_045617125.1 Clostridia bacterium
GATCCCGGCGAACAGGGTCCCAAGGGCGACAAGGGCGATAAGGGCGATAAGGGCGATCCCGGCGAACAGGGCCCCAAGGGCGATAAGGGCGACACCGGCGCTCAGGGCGAAAAAGGCGACAAGGGCGATAAAGGCGACACCGGCGCTCAGGGCGAAAAAGGCGACAAGGGCGACAAGGGTGACACCGGCGCTCAGGGCGAAAAAGGCGACAAGGGCGACAAGGGTGACACCGGTGCTCAGGGCGAAAAAGGCGACAAGGGCGACAAGGGTGACACCGGTGCTCAGGGCGAAAAAGGCGATAAAGGCGATAAGGGTGACAAGGGTGACACCGGCGCTCAGGGCGAAAAAGGCGATAAGGGCGACAAGGGTGACACTGGCGCTCAGGGTGAAAAAGGCGATAAGGGCGACAAGGGTGACACCGGCGCTCAGGGCGAAAAAGGCGATAAGGGCGACAAGGGTGACACCGGCGCTCAGGGCGAAAAAGGTGATAAGGGCGACAAGGGTGACACCGGCGCTCAGGGCGAAAAAGGTGATAAGGGCGACAAGGGTGACACTGGTGAACAGGGACCCCAGGGTGAAAAAGGCGACAAGGGTGACAAGGGAGATAAGGGTGACAAGGGAGATAAGGGGGACAGTGCGTTCGTCTCCAGCCTGATCTTTGAAACGAACAAGCTCAATGCCATCCAGGCAAACGACAACATTGCGACAAAGGATGAAAACACCATCATCTTCTCTCAGCCCGGTTTCTATGCACTGATCGTAGAATCAGAAAACGCAGTGGTATTGACCGTCAACGGTGAAGCCCTGATCTCAATTCCCGTGAACCAGACTGAGGGAGCCAACATGGTTTCCATGTATTATCTGTTTGTAAACAATACCGATACGGAACTGGAATTCACAGGGATTGCTACCGTTCGTCTTGCAAAGATCTATTGATCTTTCCTTGCATGTACAGTAGGCATTTCCACGCATCCTGATATTATATCTGTGCCCCGGCTGTAAAGCCGGGGTATTTTCATTATTTTCTTTCTGTTGACTTTTCCTATATCAACTACTACAATCATTTTGTTAGTGCAGTCTCACTGATATCCTCAACCATTTTCAGAAAGGTAAAATCAAAATGAAAAAAACGATCCTGCTTATCCTGATTCTGTTCCTTTTATGTTCCGATACTCTTGCTGCTGAAAAGGGCGTTGTGAAAGGCGGATCTCTTCGTATAAGGAGAGAACCGAATGAAAACGCAGAAATAATCGGAACACTGGAAAACAAAACGGAACTGGTCATAGTTGATAAACGCAATGGCTGGCTGCAGGTGAATGCACCGGCTATCCGCGGCGGATGGGTAAATGAAAAATTCGTGACGATATCGGGAAAAACCTCACCGCACGGTTTTGATCCTGATGAGGAGCAGGAACATCGTGATGTTGGAACTCCCGCTACGCTGAATGGCAGCCTGGGCAACTGCCGTTGGGAGATCCAGTTTCCGTTTTTATCTATCGAAACTGCCGATGACGAAATACAGAAGATCATTACCGGACAGATCCGCTCCCTTTGTGCAGAAAACAGTCGTATTGAGCAGGAATCACTGATTCGCACTCTGCATATGAGTTATTCCAGTTATCTTGCCACGGATCGTTATCAGGGAGTGGTATTATTCGGGTATGTGACTGATGAAAAAAACGAAGGTAAAACAAAAAGCAGTAAAAAAACATCCAGTAAGCCGGAACGGCAGAATGAGTTTATCTGTACGCTGAATATCGACACCGAAAATGGAGCCGTCCTAAAAGGAAATGAACTGTATAAAGTTACAGATGCGGCTTACGAACACATCGAAAACATGTTCAGGCAGGATTACATCATGGAACTGGCTGGCAACATTCCTGAAAGAGATCCGAACTGGCTGAATGCGAGCGTTCTTACTCCGGCGGGAGTCGCAGTATATTTTCCCAGTGGAAATACCGTTCCGGAGGAGCTTGGAGAGCACAAGGTCGTTATTGCATATCAGGAATTGAGCGGGATGTTGAATGCCGACACATCCGAAGCTGAAAGAAAGACCGTTGTACGGGATGATCATCTTTTCTATCCCATTCCTGAAAACATAGATCCCACAAAGCCAATGGTCGCGCTCACCTTTGATGACGGCCCCTCCGCGGCAACTGAGAAACTGTTGAAAATTCTGGCCGATAACGGCTGCCATGCAACCTTCTGCGTCGTGGGTTCCCGTATAAGCGAGTATCCTTCTGTCGTAAAGCATATTGCAGAGCAGGGGCATGAGATCGCATGCCACACCTGGTCGCACAAGCGGCTGGATAATCTGGAAGGGGATAAGATCACCTCTCAGCTGAAGCGAACAATTGATGCGGTGTATGACCTGACCGGCTACCGTATCACAGCGCTGAGGCCGCCTTATGGGATCACTACCAAGGCTTCATATAAAGCATGCGTTGAGCAGGGATTGACCGTTTATTCCTGGGATCTGGATACCGATGATTGGTCAACCAAGAATACTCAGAAGACGATAAAAGCAGTTCAAAACAACGTAAAGAACGGCAGCATCATACTTTGCCACGACATTTACGATGAAACCGTTGAAGCGGTAGCAGAGTTTATTCCATGGCTGATCGAAAATGGATATCAAGTGTGCTCCGTTAATGAGATGATGGCTTTCAGAAAGGGCGGCATGGCACTTGGAAGCACCTATATCCACCTGAACGCAGAATATATCAGCAGTGAACCCTGGAAAGAGGAATAAACCGCTCAGTTAGGTGAAGCTATTTATATTCGTGTATTGAATGACCCCCTGGAAGGAGTGCACAACGCAATTCTTCCAGGGGGCATATTATATGGAACTATGCAGGCTTTAAGCCGGTATTACCGGGGATTACAGGGCAGGGGATCCATCCTCACCATGATATTCTGCTTTCCACAGCCCATGTACATTGCAATAGGCGAAAGAAGAAATCACTTCATCTCCATCACAGATTCGGAAGCATACCTGCGGTTTATCATTGGGTTGCAGCGCTTTACGCTGATTTCCGCACTTTGTTTGCAGAGAGACCCATTCGATCGAATGTTCTTCCGTCATGGGGTGGGGAGCAGAGCCAATATTAACGGTCACATCATTACCGTGAACACTGATCACCGGAACATGCTTTTCCTTGGATGCGTCCGCACTGCCCGGGATCATCTCTTCCATTTCCTGTCCGCAGCAAACAAGCGGAACGCCGCTTTCTTCAACGATGGCTACGATCTGCCCGCAAAGAGAGCATCTGTAAAACTTCATTTCCATATTCATTACTCCTTCTTATTTCCTGTTTATGTTTACCTTATTGTTTTGCTCCCGGTTTACTTTTTGAATCCGCATTTTTCGCATACACCGTTTTCGTTAAGCGCAATTCCGCAGTACGGGCAGCGTTCCATCGTTCCAAAGGCTTCATATTCCTGAGAAGCAGAATTCACACCGCTGCTGAAGGTGATTTTTGCGATTTTCAATTTATCCTTGAGCAGATCATAAACAATTTTGATCATGCCTTCCACAGTCATAGTTACTTTGGTCACAACCAGCCTGCACTCTGGATAGGCAGTGGCAAGAGAGGTGTGAAATGCTTTTCCGCGCATAGTGTTCTGGGGGTGTCCGTTCAGGATGTCCTGTTCCTCATACACCTTGCGGATCGCCGGAAGAAGCGGATCATCTTCACGCAATATCAGGGCATGATCAAAGTTTTTCAGTACGTTCCAGGCTGTTTTTTGAATTTCGTTGCAGGGGAAAACCATGTTTACTCCTGAATTGATACTGTCCTCGACCTCAATGGTCAAAATTCCTGTGTGCCCATGCAGATACTGTGCCTCTCCCTTAAACCCGTAGAAACGATGGGCATACTGGAGCTGTAACGTGGCTATGCTTCTCATATTTAAATCCTTTCATTTCTGTTCAATAAATCGTTATTGTTGAGTATCATTTTATTAAAGAACCTGTTTCATTTTATCCGTTTCGGTTTTTGCGTACAGTTAAGTAATTACTTTGCTGCATGGATGTATATTTTTGAAAAAGAGTTACCGCAAATGGCATCAGTATTGCCGTAAGCATGACCGCTTCGCCCACCACGTTCGCCACGATCACATAGGGGTGGCTTCCTGCATAGTAAGCGGGGGAAAGGTGCCGTACCAGAATACCAGCATAAGCCCACATAACGGCAATACCGGCGATCCTGTTTTTACCGAATATGATCACAGCACAGGCGATGATCGTACCGATCAAAGTGACTGCAACCATCCAGAAATCCGCTGAAAGGCCAAATCCGTTCCAGCCAAGCTTGGTAAGCCACACGCTGATGTTGGCTATGGTTGCAGCGATGATCCATCCATAATAGAGGGAAAAACCTGCCTTGGCCGCCATACGCTGGAAGAAACTGCCTCCGGCCTGAGACAAACGGCCCTGGATCATCATGAGCGAAATGAGCATCAGAGCAATCGCTGCTGTTGAAAGGCCGATCTGTTTGTTGTGCCAAAGGAAAATCCATCCTATATTCAGCGCACAGCTGATCGCGAACCATAATCCTATGTCGCTGCGCACCACGGCGCTGTAGGTTCCGCCATCAAATATTTCCCATTGGTAGAGAACAAAGACGGCCATCAGAAGATAGATCGCACCCCAGATCGAAAAAGTGTAGGGAGCAGGAGTAAACAAATTTGGATATGACCCGGAAACCTGACCGGTGGTGTTGCCTCCGATAGGGAGCAGGTTTGCAAGTGCATTCACCGCCACCATCAGCACATAGGCGATCGTATTGATCCATTTGAGTGTCATTTGATAATCATCCCTTCAGTTCATCATTGAGTTATCATATGGCGCGAATTGCAAATACTCATCATTATTCTTTCATCTCTGCATGGGCGTTCCACTCCTTTCGCTTGAAAGCAGGCTGGCAAAGCGCTATAATGGTTTTGCAGCCCTGCCTCCTGTTTGCGATTGCATGGTAGCAAACAGGCAAATGTACAACAATGGCACAGGAAACAAATCGCAAATGTATTTTTTAAAGTTCCGAAGGAGACATGAAAATGAACAACGTCACGCTTGGAAAAGTGCTCAAGGCAATGTATAAGCTGAGCGGAAAAACCCTTACACAGCTTTCTGACGATACGGACCTTACAGTGGATACCATCAATAATCTTTTCTATGCAAGGGTTCAGAAACCGGGGCTTGCGGGTGTAAACGCATTGGTCAATGCCATGGGCTTTTCGATCCAGCAGTTGATGAACTTTCTGGAGCAAAATCCGGACATTTCCGATGGTTGTGACGTTACTGAGGTGTTCACAAAATACATAACCGACGCAGGAGATACAGTCAGCCCTGCAGCACCTGCAAAAGAGCCTGTAAAGCATACAAAAAGCGGATTATCAGAAGAAATTGAACTGCTCAATGCTGAACATGAAAAACAGCTTGATCGCTTCCGTGCTGCCAATCAGCGCCACATGGACCAGATGCAGGAACAGCATAACCGGCAGATTGAGCAGATGGAATTACACAAAAAACAAATGGAACAGCATTTTGACAGAAGCGTAAAAGAGATAAAAGAAATCCATAAGCAGGAAATTGATCAGATGGAAAAAGAGGACCTGCGCATTCGAAAAAGCAACAGGTTACTTACCATTGCCGTCAGCATTGAAACCGGCTGCATCCTGCTGGTGATCATTCTGGACGTAATCAACCGAAGCATCGGATGGCTTCGATAAGAATATATTTTCCCTGTTTGATAGGGTGTAACACAAAACCACCCGCCTGAAGAGATAACCTCTCTTTTTCGGCAGGTGGTTTTTCGTTCAAAACACCGGGATCTATCATTCTATTTTTTCTCTCCAAGCCTGAATGCAAGCATGGTGGTGTCAGATCAAAATGTCGATAAGGTTTCTCCGTTAGTTCGGACACAGTAGGACGCGCCTGCTCCTGTATGCGGGCCGCCATAGAAAGCTCTGTTTCCATACAGGCGGTTTGTTGGGTGATCTCACTCTGTTTGAGCACTATTTTCCGTCCAAGATGTTCAAATCATCACAGCACATACTCATCCTTCAATTCCATTACATTCGTATGATGAGCGTGTTCGTTTTCAGAATACTGATGTAATTCACATCCTTCGCAGCGGAAAACACCATACGGATTCCCATACCGGATCTTCTGTCCTTCTTTGAAAGACCGTCATAACGTTCACGGATATTGAAATAGGGACAGTCGTCTCTGATGCGCAGGATCACTTCGTCCGGCTCGATCATGACTCTGATATCACAGTAATGCTTCTTTTCGTCTTTGGTAAAACCGTGCTCGATCACATTTGTGGCAAGTTCCTCTATACAAAGTTTGGAAAAGATGCTTGTTTTTTTATCGATCTGATGCTCCAGCAGAAAATCACTGATCTGCTCCGACACCGTAACAGCCTCTTCAACTGTACGGACGCTGAACGCACAGCTGTTGCTGCTGTTATAGCCAAATCCGTTCGGGATCATCAGCACAGAATCCCAGAAGCCTTTGCCGCGGCCTCTCAGAAGCGCGATCAGGATATATCCAAGCAGCACGGCTCCTTCGCTGACCGGGATGGCAATAAACAACCCCAGAGTTCCAAACAGATTGCCCAGAAGCAGGGTAAACACCGTTAGTGCGATCATCCTTTGGAAAGAGGTCATCACATGCACAGAAAACATTTTCCGTGCGCCTTTCAAATACTTGATGATGATCCCGTTGCAGCCGTTCAGTACCAGAGCAGTCGCCAGACACCGCACTGCCTGAACCGCCAGGCTCCATTCCTCGGTGCCGAAAGGAAGATATAATTGCACAACATAGCCGGCAAACAGAAACAACAGCAGTGAAAACAGAGCAACGAACACAAACATCAGCTGCAAACTGGTTTTCACGGTTTCCCGAAGCGATTGCGCATCTTTTTCACTGTAAAGTATCTGTGTCATCAGATTAACACTGTCAGCGATGCCATTGCCGATAATCGTGCAGAACCCGATAATGCTCGCTTTTATGGAAATAGAAGACATGGCTGCCGCACCGCCGATCGTGAGGATCGTACGATTGATCAAAAGCGGGGCAGCGATCTTTGCACAATATTCTGTCAGCTTGGGAAGCCCGATATTTAACATCTTCGGAAGTGTGCGGAAATCCGGCGGCGCACTGAAAGGCCGATACACAGATTTTCTGCGGCAGAAATTCAGCATCAGTATCACCGCGGAAATATTATAGGACATGCCCGTGGCCAGACCTACGCCATAAGTTCCCGCGTCAAACACAAACATCGACAGAATGTCGCCAACGATATTCACCGCGCTCTGAACAAAGGTTGCAACCGTCACATTTGTCGTGTTTCCGTCCAGCGTGACCAGGGGAGACAACACAAAGAAAAGTATATAACCGGGAATGCCGCTGAACCAGCCATGCAGATAATTATACAGGTGACTGTATACTTCCGCATCTTCTCCCGCTCCGAACAACACGCACAATTCATCTGTTAAAACGAAACCGCAGAAAGTAAGGACCAGGAGCGCTGCAGCCATCACAGCTGCTCCAGTGGAAAACACTCTGTTTACTTTTTCCCTGTCACCGGAGCCCATGGCCTGCGCACACAGCGCCTGCAACCCCGTGGCCAGCACGCCGGAAAACAGGGAAACGATTTTATAAGAAGGGTCGGCCAAACCGAGGGCAGCCAGTGCGTTTGCACCCAGCCCTCTTGATACGATCATGCCGTCCGCAATCATTGTTAACGAATCCGCAATGCCAATGATGATAAATGATATGGCATAACCGGTCATTATTCTTTTGATCAATCGGTCATTCTGGTTATACATTCGATTCACTTACTCTGTTTGTTGTTCGCGTTCTCTGAAATGGATCCATTTATTTGTAAAAACACAAAAGAAACGGCACTGTTGTTCATTGCCGCATTCTTTCCGTATCTGCCAGATATATCCCTGCCGCATCCGCGATATTATTATTCGGTAACCGGCGTTACTTGGACGGATCGGCGACCTCAATATCAAGCATGCCGATGAACCCGGTGATATCGAATATCTGAAGAACATCCTGACTTACATTGATGATCTTCATAGACCCATGATCTTCCATCCGGTCATAGGAAGCCAGCACCACGCGAAGACCGGCTGAAGAGATGTATTCTACCTGGGCAAAATCCAGCAGTAGGAGTTTGACCTCCTCAAGCGGAAGCGAAGCAAGTGTTTTTCCGAATTCCACTGAGGTAACAGAATTGATCACTCCTTCAACGGTTACGGTCAGTTTTTCATCATCCCTGTTTACGGTGATCTTCATCGCTTTTGTCCATCCTTAATCTTTATTCTCTCACTTCTCAATCCGCCGGGGTCATTTTCGCAATCTGGTGAAAATGAACTTGTTTTTTTTTTACTCTTCATATCACTATGTGATACCATGATTAACGATAACACAAACTCTATATGAAGTCAATATAGATACAAGGTTATTTCATACTTGCTGTAATCATTTACATGTTATATACTTTATTCAATCACGATCAAATTCATGCACCAATTCATTATAATAAGCCACAGGAGGATATATAAATGATCAAGATCAATGAACGTTATAAGATCGAATGCATGTACAAAGGGAACGAACCAGCCGCTGAGTGCGATTCCGGTGAAACAGCGGTATTCGCAACAGCCGACTGTGCGGACGGAGGAGTTTTTCCCAACGGCACACGAAAGCGCGGCCCCGGATATATGCGCAACCCGGCAACAGGCCCGCTTTACATTCGGGATGCACGGCCAGGGGATGTGCTTAAGGTGACCGTAGAAGATATAAAGTTGGCAGCAACAGGCTTTATGGGAACAAATTTCGGCAATGACTGCTTCCGTTCCGTGCAGGGAGAAGAAGTCTACCGTACTTTTGACATATCAAAAGGGCAGGTGCAGCTTGGCGGACATACCTTCCCTGTGAAGCCCATGATCGGCGTGATCGGCATTGCTCCCGAAGGCGAAGGGATCGATACTCTCACCCCTGATTACCACGGCGGCAATATGGATTGCACTCTGATCGGCATTGGTTCCGAGGTATATTTTCCGGTTCAGGTTCCTGGTGCTCTACTGGCAATCGGTGACCTCCACGCCGCTATGGGCGATGGGGAGGTGTTTGGCTACGGGCTTGAAACTACCGGCGAGGTAACAGTGAAAATAGAGGTTCTGCCAGGGCAAGGCAAGCTGAAAATGCCGCTTGTAAAGCGTGATGGCATCGCAGCCGTTGTTGCCTCTGCAGATTCGCTGGATAAATGCAGCGAGCTTGCTGTGATACAGCTTTACGATCTTTTAATCTCAAACGGCTGGGACCGTACGGAAGCAGGCTGGCTGATGAGCATGAAATGTGATCTGGCTATCTGCCAGACGGTGGATCCAAAAATGACGGTGCGGGCATGTATTCCAGCGGAACTGTTGCATCCGAAAACACGAAACTAATGGGGGAGTCCTCATTTTCACCCCGACATAACAACGCTTGTATGCGTGATCTCATTCTGTAAAAGCACAGGAGGCTGTTGGATATGGTTGGAAAATATAAGGTCATCACTCTCTGCGGCAGCACACGTTTCAAGGATGAATTCATGGCTGCACAGAAGCGTCTGACGCTTGAAGGGAATATCGTTATCAGTGTTGGTCTATTCGGACATTCCGGTGACAATGAGGTGTGGACGGAAGGCACCAAGGAAATGCTGGATGATATGCACAAACGCAAGATCGACATGGCAGATGAGATCTTTATCATCAATGTTGGCGGGTATATCGGCAGCAGTACCGCCTCAGAAATTGCCTATGCACAGGCCAAAGGAAAAAAAGTGCGATACCTGGAAGATAAAAATTCTGATAGAATAATCGATGATAGTGAATTCCAGACCGACTAAAAAACAACTGCACGGGCAATATATGTCGTCATATTGGATGAAGCAAGTATGGCGTTTATTTCGCAAATCATCGTTGCCGCCTATCTGGCAAAGAGCCATTTTGTTTGCATGGGCAATTTTCGCCAGCTTCCACCTATTGCACAGGGAAGCGATGATTCCAAACTGCATACTGGCATTTTTCAATACTGCGGCATAACTTCTGCTGTTGAAAATGGCTGGTATCATCGGTGGAAGTGCCTGCTTGATACACAATACCGTATGCATCCGCATATCGCGGATTGTGTCAGTCAGTATATGTATAACGGGTTGCTTGTTTCCGGCGCTGATCAACAGGCAAAATGTCAGCCCATCGTTGATAAGAGACCGATTCCGGGGATGCCGATCGGAATCGTTGATCTTAGCGGTATGATGACGGTTTGTTCAAAGACAAAACATAACTCCAGAATAAATGTGCTGAGCGCACTCATAACAATGCGTCTGGCGATTGAAGCCGCAAAGAGTAACGATGTAGGGATTATCAACCTGTTGATCAAGCCATTCCGGATAATGCCAATGAAGCCGATAACTTCGCTTCCTAATGTTGCGGCTAAAAGAAATGCATACACTCATGAAAGGATACTTTAATTTGTGATTTACACCCAAATCCGGCTATGGTATAATCAAGCTGTTAAAAGCAGGCACCTTGAAGGGCCTGACTTTGGCAGATCACCCGTTGAATTTATATCGTCGGGTATCATGATCACACATTGATGTGTAATGAACTTGAACGGAGGCATTCAAATGAGAAAGAAAAAACTTACCCGTCTGGTTACGGCTTCGCTGCTTCTTGCGCTCATCCTTTTGTTTGGTCTTACCTCTCTTGGAATGTGGAATTTCGGGATCGTGTATATATCCCTGTTATGTCTTCCTGTCATTATCGGAACGGTCACGCTCGGTCTCAAATGGGGATGCGTTCTGGGGCTCGCATTTGGCGCAGTCAGTTTTTTCACAAATATGAGAGCGCCTTCTGCTCTGGTTGCACCGATCCTGGAACAGGGTATTCTGTGGCTGATCCTGTTGTGTTTTCTTCCCAGGATAATGGTGCCGGTGATCACACATCTATTCTTAAAGCTTGTAAATAAACACCGAAAAAATACCGCTTTCCTGTTTATTCCTGCCGTTGCCGGTTCATTGACCAATACATTTCTGTTTTTAGGCTCCATCCTGTTCCTGTACACGCTGATCGGGGTGGATAATCCCACCATACTGACCACATTGGGTTCGATCGTGTTGGCAGGGGGGCTGCCTGAGGCTGCTGTGTGCGGGATCGCAGTGCCTCCTGTTATTCTCGCACTGAAAAAAGCTCACCTTGTCTGAAAAGTACCTACTCTGATATCTGCAAAGGAAATATTGATCGATGCAGCAAAAACCGGAAAAAAACCTATCCTTTAACGACCTGGACCTTTCCGATGAAATTCTGAAAGCCATCCGGCGAATGGAAATAATCGCACCTACGCCCGTTCAGGCAAAAACGATTCCGATCATGATGGATGGACATGACGTGATCGCGATCGCACCCACAGGAACAGGAAAAACCCTGGCTTTCGGCATTCCTATGCTGGAATATATCCGCTTGGAGGGCGAGAGCATTCAGGAGCTTGTACTTGCTCCAACACGTGAGCTGGCTTGCCAGATCGGAGAGGAACTGCGAAAGCTGGCCTTTTTCATTCCGGAGATCCGGATCGCCGTATTATACGGCGGTCAACCCATGCAGGTGCAAACCAATCAGTTGAAAAAGCATCCTCAAATCGTTGTCGCCACTCCGGGGCGGATTCTTGACCATATGAAGCGCGGCAACGTTCGCCTGAGCAAGGTTCACACTCTGGTGATCGATGAAGCGGATGAAATGCTCAAAATGGGCTTCATCAAGGATGTGTTCACGATCATACGGGCAATTCCGGAAAACAGGCAGTTCGTCATGTTTTCGGCAACGACGAATCAGGATGTGGTCACCATCT
>JAZLIA010000136.1:0-18188 GCA_045617125.1 Clostridia bacterium
TCATGGCAGAAGGCTCTGGCGGTGAGTCCCGTTCCCGAAACGGAAAATTCCTTTCCGAACCGATCCTTGGCCTTGACCGTAACGTTCATGGGACGGGTGACCATGCCGAAATGACCGATTGCCACCCGAAGGGCGGGATAGGTTTGGATCAGTTCCCGAAGCGAACCGGTCTGCCGGTCCCCATCGGCCATATCGATCGCAATGAACAGGCCTTTTTGCGCAGCCAGACGGAACACCGGCTCGTGACGCGTAAGATCCTGATCCTTCAGGCGGCCGCCGCAAAGCTTGATGCCGTCAAAGCCGTCAGGATCCGGAAGCGTGTTTTCCTCATAGAGGCAGGTGACGCGAAAACGCTCCGGCCAGTGCCTGCGCACCGATAAAAGATATTCATCCTGATTCCCGTCGATATATTCCTGGGTGATCACCGCGCCGCTGACCCCGGCAAAATCCATATTGGCAAGAAAACGCTCCGCCGAATTGACCCCATCCAGCATATACGGCGGCAGCATCTGCATAACTTCCGTTCCAAACTGGCTTTTTCCGCCTCCCAGGTCATACACCGGCAGGCCGTTCACCCTTCCCTGCTGCCGCAGCCACAGGTGAGCATGGGCATCGATCATATTCCGCCTCCTCAGCGATCCGGGGCCACATACTGCGGGTTCCACACCACCGCGGTCTTCATCGGGGCATTTTTGCAGTAGATCTCGTTTTCGTAGGCTCCGATGGGATCCTGAGCAAAATGCTCCCGGTCGATCAGGCCCACGATCTCGTCATAATGACTGACAGCCAGCATCTCAATGGCTTTTTCCATGTGATCCTGTCTGAAATTGATGGAACCGAAGATCAGATGATTCTGGAACCCAAAGGGCATGGTATCGTAGGTGACCTGCGGGCCCAGGGAAAAGCTGTTGTAAATACCGTTGCAGCCCAGTACGCCATAGCGGAAAGCCAGCTCGCTCTCCTGCTTTGTGCCGCTGACGCCGATAAACAGCGTGGCCCTGCCGCCCATGACCCGGATCAGCTCCTGTGCAAGACACGCGGGATCAGTATACCGGTTCTGCACGTAGGTGCCGCCGGCTTCACGCAGGGCAAAGCGCACCTTGTCACAATCCGGATCGCTGCGGCCCACAAAATAAAGCCCGGCCCTCGGATGCGCCCTGCGGATCACATCCCCGATAAACATGCCGGTCGTTCCCAGGCCGAAGATCACCGTGCGTTCAAAGACCTCATCCGTCGCGATCGCCCGGGCCTCCTCCAGGGAGCAATGATGCTTCCTGGCTGCCAGACGGAAAAGGTGAGCCCCGCCCAGATCCTCCATGCGTTCCAGCTGGAACAGCATGCAGGAATAGGGATCAGGAAACACCATACGCTTGGCAAAGCTCAGATCCAGCTTGCCATCATGAACATAACCGTCCGGAATGCGCAGAAGCATATCGGGGTTCACGTACATATCATCGGCAAAAAGTCCATCAGCCTGATCACAGCCATACTCAAAATAGCTTTCCTCCTCGGTGAAGCGGGTGGGATCCACACTGTCGCCGCCCCGTATGAGCACGATGGCAAAGCGGTTTTCGGAGGGCACCCATACGATGCCCTCATGGCCATTGATCAGCCGGTTTTGTCCCTGTGGAAACTTTTTTGAAAGCTCGCCCCGCCTTCCCATGCGCATCAGCTCATAATCGGTTCCGCAAAAGCCCACGATGACGGGATGCACGAGCACACCAGCCTTTTTTCCTTCTCCGCGCAGACGCTGGCGGGGAGGATTGATCAGATCCACTTCCCCGTAGACCAGGGGATGAACGGGATCATTCTGAAAATAGGTCCCCACCGTTTTCGTAACAGAAACCATACCTCGTTTTCACCTCCGCACACTTTTTATTCAAAGGGATAGGGATAGTCCTGAATATATTCTTCCATTAGGCCGCATTCATCCAGCGTTTTCATCAGAGTGTATCGTGTGCGGTAATCCTTGCCGCACCATACGGAACGGTTGAGCAGGTCCTGCGGGATATGCTCCTCCTCCGGGGTCATTTCGGAATGCAGCGTTTCCATCACCGAGCGCACCTTTTCCAGCGGCGGCATTTCCCCGATCACGGCGCGGATTTCGCTTATCCTTTCCTTCACCCGCTTTATGCGGCGCAGCTGCTCCTCTTCGGTGAGAAAATCGTACGGATTTTCCCGCATGATCTGCTTTCCGCCCTCTTCTCCGTAGCAGTGGAGCATCCACCTTTCCCGCTTTTCCCGGCTCATCCGCTTGGAGAGGATCTGCGCTTCATCCAGCCGGGACACATCCTCGCGCATGAAGCGGGTGAAGAAGGGCCACACCATCAGCGTGCTCACACCCACAGAAGCCCCGTGCATCGGGGGACGCACCCCCTGCTGCACCAGGATCATTTCCCAGTACTGCGCAATATTGTGCTCCACCGAGGCCACAGCGCGGGTGTTGTCGATGATCATGATAGTCACGCCCGCCAGGATGAGTGCTTCTGTGAGGATGCGCATGCCCTTTTCCGTTTTGTTCCGGATCTCCTGCGCGTTTTCCATCAGCGCGTTCAGCGCATTGGTGACCAATTCGCCGCACACGGGACAGAAGGGCTCATCATTGATGATATTTCCCAGCTTCCAATCGGTGAGGGCGATGTATTTTCCCAGCACATCGCCCACGCCGCTGGCAACCATCCGGTCCGGAGCCGTAGCCATCACCTTCAGGTCGCACACGATGATCTCGGGACACACCGCTGGACGCTGGATCTTCAACCCGCGGTGAAGCAGCGGCGCAACAACAGAGGTGTAGCCGTCCATGGACGGGGCCGTGCCCACCGCCACAAAGGGAAGATGCGTACGCTCCGCGTTGATGCGGGTGGTGTCGGTCACCGTGCCGCTGCCGACGGAAATGAGAAACTCCGTCTCCCGCGTGATGGAAAGCAGCACTTCGCCGCAGCTCAGATCATCAGGCAGCATTTCCCCCTCCCGGTGGATCACACAGGTCACAACAGAGAACCCCGCCCCTGAAAGCGCCTCATGCACCTCCCTGCCCGCAACGAGCCAGGTGGTGTCATCCGCCACCAGCACACAGTGGGTGCCCAGGCTTCTTTCCTTTATATATTCCGGAATATGGGGAAGGAGCCCCGTGCCAAGATAAATGTCCCTGTCCGGGATGTGATGCTCACAGCCGCAGTGGCATTCCGGAATATGGATGCTCATTTTTCCTTTATTATCATAAGAAACAGTAACTGCCATCTTTTCTCCTCCAGAGCGTTTCTGTGCCCGCCCCCGTGCTTTATTTATTAAAATGATTCTATCACAAACGAAGGCTTTGGAAAAGCATGAAAAACAGTTCTATACATTTCAGAACGGTTTGTTTATAATAATAAAAAACTCTGAAAGGATGAACTGACGATGACGAAGCAGGAATGGACCGATCAATTGCTAAGCAGGATCACCGATAAAATGTCCTACGGGCTGGAAAAAACCGATGGGCTGGAGGGTATTCCCTACACCGTGCGGGACGGCGCCTGGGCTGTAAAAAAGAACGAGTGGTGGACCAACGGCTTCTGGGGTGCTGAAATGTGGCAGATGTATCTGCTGACCGGAGAAGAAAAATACCGGCAGGGCGCACTGCGCAATGAAATGCTGATGGACCCGGCCCTCATGTATGAGGAAGTGCTGCATCATGACGTGGGCTTCATGTGGCTCACTCAAAGCGGCGTCCACTACGCCCTGGAAAAAGACCCCGTAAGCTACCGGCGCACCCTGCGCGCAGCCAATTTTCTGGCAGGCCGCTTCAACCCGAACGGCTTCATCCGCGCCTGGAACGGGGTGGAAAAAACCGGATGGGCCATCATTGACTGCATGATGAACCTTCCCCTGCTTTACTGGGCTTCCCGGGTCACGAAGGACCCCCGCTACCGCCAGATCGCAATGAAGCATGCAGATACCACCCTGCGTTATTTTGTACGCAGGGACGGCTCCTGCAACCATATCGTTTCCTTTGACCCGGAAAACGGGGCCTACCTTGACAACCCCGGCGGACAGGGCATGTACAGCGGATCCTCCTGGTCCCGCGGACAGGCCTGGGGCGTGTATGGCTTTGCCCTCAGCAGCCGCATGACCGGAAAAACGGAATATCTTGACGCCGCTAAAAAGATCGCCGATTTTATCCTTCCTCACCTGGAAGGATGCTGGATCCCGAAAATCGACTATTGCCAGGCAGAAGAGGACGAGCTTTATGACGATGCCGCCGGAAGCATCACCGCCTGCGGCCTGTTGGAGCTGGCTGATCAGCTGGGCGAAAAAGAAGGCACCCGCTATGCCGACGCCGCCCGGAAGATCATGCACGCGCTGGATGAAAACGACTGCGACTGGACGCATCGGACCCCCGCCATTCTTCAGCGCTGCAGCGAATGCTATCTGATCCCCTCCGGGCATCACATGGCCATGACCTATGCCGATTATTTCTTTATTGAAGCGGCCCTGCGCCTTGCAAACAAAAACCGTATGCTACTCTGGGCGCCGGATCTGGGGTTTAATTAACGCAATACCACACAAATGAGGCGGCACCCCGGCGAAAAATCTGACATAAGTTTCGCTCAGTGTACCGCCATATTGTGCTGTATTATCATCAACAAACAGAAAAGAAGGAAAAATCCTCCATGAAAAAATTCCGGGACAGCGAATGGCTCAACTGGGCGCGGATCCTGCTGGGACTGATGCTGTGCAAGGTCGCATACAATGTGTTTTTGGTGCCCAACAATATCAACGCCGGTGGGATCACCGGCACCGCGCAGCTGATAAACCACATTACAGGCTGGCCTGTCGGTCTGTGGGCTTTTCTGCTGAACACACCGCTGTTTATTCTTTCCTTCAAAACGATGGGAGTGAAATTCGGTATCCGTTCCTTTGCGGCGATGATCCTGCTGTCGGCGGTGATCGATCTTTTTCCCTTTCCCGCAGCCACGCAGGATATGCTTCTGGCAACGGTGTTCGGCGGCCTGATCAGCGGCGTGGGCTACGGCCTGATCCTGCGCGGCAATGCCACCACTGGCGGCACGGATATGCTGGCCAGCCTGATCCATCATGCCGTTCCCACGGTGAAGATCGGCCCCGCGACCTTTGCACTGGATGCCACGATCGTGCTGGCTTCCATGTTTGTGCTGGGTGCGGAGATCGCCATGTACTGCGTCATTTCCGTGTTCCTCTGCAACTTCATGCTGGACCGGGTACTGGAAGGACTGAATTCCTCCTATTCCTTCTTTGTGATCTCGGATAAGCCGGATAACATTGCAGGCAGGATCATGAAGGAGCTGGAACGGGGCGTGACCGGTTTGGATGGAGTGGGAATGTACACCATGAATCAAAAACGGGTGCTGCTTTGCGTAGTCAGCCGGTTTGAAGTATCCCGTCTGCGCAGGATCGTTTTCACGGAGGATCCGAATGCCTTCATGGTTTCGACCAAATCCAACGAGACCCTTGGGGAAGGATTCCAGGAAGGCCGCGCCTGAAAAAAGCGCGGCGGACAAAAACCTGCGCATATCCGCTTCCGTGGATATGCACAGAATAAGGCCTCCCTCTGTCGGTCTCAGCCAGAGCCCAATCGTCCCTCAAAGCCGGGAACGAAGCTGCTCCGCCTCCTTTTCACTCAACCCCAGATGCATGAAATACTGCCGTGTGCTGATATACTCCTGCAGGAACAGTTGAAGAAATCCGCGCATGAAAGCTTCGCAGGGAATAACGATGTTCATGTTGATCTCAGGAAACCGTTGGCGAACCAGCTCCAGCCGTTCCCGTGCATACACCCGGGTGAGCACATAATCCTTAATGATAACATCCTGCGGCACTCCCGCGTGCAAAAGCAGGATGGCCGCTACCACCCCGGTGCGGTCCTTTCCCGCAGTGCAGTTGAACATCACGCCGCTCCGGGACGCGGCTATGACCCGGAACACCGCCGGCATCCCCTCCGCCCCGGCGATCCGCATATAGCTTTTCGGCACCTCCTCCGCAGAGGATGGAATGCCGCTTCCCTCCTCGATCGGGAAATGATAATAGGAAAAGCCCTCCGCATGAACAAAACCGCTGGGCTTTTTTTCAGTTTCTTCCTTTCCTCTCAGGTCGATGATCGTGGTGACCCCGGCACTAAGGAGAAATGCCTGATCCGCTTCCGAAGGGGCATATTGCACATCGCTGCGCAGCAGCGACATGCTCCGGGTCACAGTCCCCGATGCGGTAGGATAACCCCCCAGGTCGCGCGTATTCTGAGTGGTCTCCAGCAGGCTGCGTCCATTCGCCATGCGCTTTATCTCCTTTCTTGCTATGTCCGTGTCAATACACTCCATCCATGTGGGGAAAGACCCGGCCGCCCACCACCGTCATCACCGGCACCTGATTACGGATCTCCTCCCGGGAAAGCGTATCAAAAGGATGGGGATACACGGTCATATCCGCCAGCTTTCCCGGCATGATCGAACCCAGACGATCCTCTAAATTTCCCGCCCGGGCTGCCAGGAGCGTGTGGCAAAGGATCGCCTCCTCCACCGTGAGACGCTCCTCCGGCTGCCAGCCCTCCTTCGGGAAGCCGGAAAAATCCTGACGATTCACCGCGCAATGGATGTTTTTTGCAGCCGACAGGGTCTCGACCGGACAGTCGCTTCCGGAGGAAATGCACGCGCCCTCCTTCAGGATCGTTTTCCAATGATAGCTTTGAGCGGCCAAATCTGCTCCCACACGATCTTCACAGATATGCAGGTCATATTCCAGAAACACCGGCTGGGCATAAATATCTGCTTTCACCTCGCGGATACGATCCAGCGTATGGCGCGAGGTGATCTGCACATGGATCACGCCATCCCGCAGCGAAGCCCGCTCCGGAAGCGCTTTCCGCGCCGCTTCCACACTGCTCAGCACGCACTCCACCGCCGCGTCCCCGATGGCATGCACCACCACCGGCATCCCGGCGGCATGGCTGCTTATCAGCTGCGCGGTAAGCCGGGCCGTGTCCGTGACCGGCACACCGCATGTATCCATTTGATCGGCATAAGGCCGGGTAAGCCACGCCGTGCGCGCACCGATCCCCCCGTCCGCATACAGCTTGCGGGGACCGAAGCGATAAAAATCATTGCCGCCCATATATGTAAACCCTGCCGAAAGGAACCGTTCCAGATCCTCCTCCGTGGGCAGATAGCACTGTTGCAGGATGCGCACAGGCATGCTTCCTTCCAGCGACAAACGCCGGTAAGCCTCCGCCACCGTTTGCATGGAAAAGCCCGCTGCGCCAAAATCATCCGTAAACACCCCGGTGAGGCCGGCAGAAGAGGCGACCTGCATGCCCAGCCGCAAAAGCTGCATACATTTTTCCACCCCCTGATCCTTCCGGTCAGCCGTAAGCAGGGGAATGGCATCCTCCGTAAAAATGCCGCTTAAAAGATCGGCCGTGGAAGAAGCAGGAAACACCGTGCTTTCATCCACCCCAGCCAAACGCATCGCGCTGTGGCTGGCGATTAGCATGTGTCCGCAGCATCGCACCAGGCGCACAGGATGCTCCGGCGCGATCCTGTCCAGCTCCTGCGCGGTGATAAGGCGGTGATCATCCTCCCACAGATCCTCATTGAAACGGAAGCCCTCAATGACCTGCCCGGGAGGGGTGACCTGCGTGCGTTCCCGGATCAGATGCAGCACCTCCGCCCGGCTGCGCACACTGTCCAGACGGATGCCGCATGTGCTGGCTGCGGTATCCAGCAGGTGCATATGGGAATCGATCAGGCCGGGATAGACCGCAGCCCCTTCAAGGTCGATCACCTCCGTATCCGGTTCGCGGTATCTGAGGATCTGCTCCCCGCTTCCCACAGCAAGAAATCGGCCCTCCTCCACGGCAGCCGCCTCCGCCCGGGGGCAGGAAGGATCCTGCGTGTCGAAAATTCCGTTGATAAACAGCCGGCGCACTTTGATCACCCGCTTTCTGTGTAATAAAAATCCATCTTGTCCGCAGGGGGATCCCCGGCAGCCTGTGCGGAAACCTGCCACTTTCCCCTTCATACACTATGATAACGCAAGGCAGCCATTTCATCAACCGTACACCCGGCCAAAAAGGGCAGCTGCATACGATAACAAAATTGAGTTTTTTCACATTTTATTTTATAATGACCCCATACTGTACATGGAGCCCGGAATGGAATGCACACCGGGAATAACCGTAAAGTGAGGGAGAAGCAAAATGGCTAAAAATTATCGGTCTGAACTGGTTGGCGTTTTCGGATGTCCCATTGATGAAAACCCGACCGGGGTCATTGAGGAAGCGGCTTTTGCGGCAAAAGGGTTGGATTACCGGTATATCACCATGAAAGTGGAAAAGGAAAACCTCGCCGAAGCAATGGCCGCCCTGAGGGCGCTTCATTTCCGCGGGATCAATCTCACGATCCCGCACAAGGTGGCGGCGGTGGAATATGTTGACGCGCTTTCTCCGGAAGCAGAGATCATGGGCGCGATCAACGTTGTTGTAAATGATCAGGGGCATTTATGGGGCGATAACACCGATGGAAAGGGTTTTCTGAAATCGCTGACCGACCATCACGTAGATCTGAAGGGCAAAACTCTCACGATCCTCGGCGCAGGCGGCGCGGCAAGAGCCATCGCGGTGGAATGCGCTGTTCACGGAATTCAGAAAATCTTTATTCTCAATCATTCACAGGAACGGGGAAAAGCGCTGGCTGATCTGATCAACGCAAAAACTGATGCGCAGGCGGAATGGCTGCCGTGGAACGGCAGGGCCGACATTCCATCCAGCACAGATATTCTGGTCAATGCGACGCCCGTCGGTCTCTACCCCGACACCGATCAGAAGCCGGAGATCAATTATTCCTCTGTTCTTTCCGGGATGATCGTGTGCGACGTGATCTTTAACGACCCCAATACCCTGTTTCTGAAGGAGGCTGCCGACAGAGGCTGCAAAACGATCCGCGGCCTTGAAATGCTGGTAAATCAGGGTGCGTTGAATTTCAGGCTATGGACCCATGCTGACGCCCCTATCGACGTAATGACAAAGGCACTGATGAACGAGTTTCAGCTGGAATAAATTCCTCTGAAAGAAAACAGGACTTCCCGGAGCATCCGGGGCCGAACGGCCCCCGCTCCGGGAAGTCTTCATTTATATCGATTGTTTAATACCAAACGAGTTTTAAAAACTGAACAGATGCGCCGCATATTTTTCGCTCTAGCCAAGCTGAGTGGAGGGAGGCGTACGTGAAACGTACATTGACCGGAATGAAGCAACTCCAGAGGGGAAAAGATACAAGCAGATGTTGGGTTTTTAAAATGAGTTCAGTATTACTCCATAGAGGAAAACAGTTGTTCAAAATCCGGGCAGATCCAGGTTCCGCAGGCCATCAGCTTATCCTCTGAAACGATCGCCTGCAGCGTGATGCCGTTATCAAACCGGATCAAAAGCACCTTTCCGCGTTCGGAGGTGTTGTTTCCTCCAAACAGGGCCGCATCCAGCAGCTGTTCACGCAGCTGTTCCGCCGCGCTGCCCGAAACCGTGCCCTGCCCCTCCAGCGTAAAGGATTCCACCTTTGAAGGCAGCAGCGTCTGCTTCAGACCCTCGCTGCCCTGCAGACCGCGTCCCGCAAAGGAAACACGCTGGAAAAGACGATTTTCTCCGTTCATTTCCGCGGTCACACAGGCATTTTCCATGCCCTTCACCGCATACACCTTCTCCCCTTCCCGGAGCACGGAGGAGGTACAGTCCTGTCCCACACACCCGACCTCAGCACCCTTCAGCTTACCCGGAAGGGTCTGCTTCGTCAGGCGGTAATAAGCCCCATCCAAACAGACCGTGCTGTCCGCATTTTCCCACTGCCCTTTCACAGCATTGGCTCCGCTTTTCACGGTGACAGAGCCTTCCCGCATATCCGCGCCTGAAAGCTGCGTTCCCTCCGGCAGCTGACCTGCCGCGATAGCGGAAAGATGCTGTGCGGTCTCCACATGATCCTGATGGACTTTTTCGCTCCCGTTTCTGATTCCAAACGGAACAAGCACACCGCCGACAGCCAACACCAGCGCACAGGCCAATACGGGGATCATCTTTTTCATTCTGTATGCCGCGGTGCTTTTTTCCTCCGCCGCCGCAAGGATCCTGTTTTTAAGGCCCGGTGTCGCCTGAAGATCCCGGAATGCCCCGTCCGCCGCTTCGGGCAGCCCGTTCAGCATTTTTTCCGTATTCCGCATCCTGCTCATTCCTCCTCCTTCAGCATCTGACCCAGCTTCAGCCTTCCCCGGCTGAGCCGGCTGGACACCGTTCCTTCAGCGATCCCCAGCATTTTCGCGATCTCAGTCACCCCGAGACCCTGATAATAATGAAGCAGTATCACTTCCCGGAAGCCCGACGGCAGCGCGTGCACCGCACACAGCACCTCCGTTCTTTCCAGGTTCCTCTCCGGCGAATCCGGGTCGGGAACGATCTCCAGCTGCGGGGCCCCCAGAACGACCCGTTTTGCCCAGGAGGTGCGCCACAGATCCCGGCATCGGTTCACCGCGACCTTCAGCAGCCAGGCCTTCTCCTTTCCCGGCTCTAAGTCCGGATCGGAAGTAAGCAGCTTCACGAACACATCCTGGGTGACATCCTCCGCCTTCTGCCTGTCGGCCAGGTAAAAATAGCTTACCCGCAGCACATCCGTCGCATAGGCGGAGTAAAGCTCGTTAAAGCGTTCCTCCCCCATCCTTTTTTCAGGACGGACCGGTCTGTGTTTTTCACTCATTTAGCCAAAGAGCTCCTTTCCGAACCGGCGAAAAACACACTTCTGCCGCCGGTCTTAGGGGCATGATCTTTCAATTTCCACCCCTTGAAACGGGGTTCAATAAGATAACGCGGAAAGCAAAGGTTCTGTTCCCCGGAAAATACGCTTTTTATTCATTACCTTTTTATTCATTAATCCCAGATCTTACGCCCCTGCTCGTCGGGAATACCGGTGAAACGGTAAAAATAGGTGTTGATCACGTCGCACCATTCCCGGGCATTCTTTTCCTGCAGAACGAAATTTTCCTTCACCCGGTCAAAGACCTCGCCGTCCACACTGTTCTCCAGCGTAAGCCAGGCCGCTTTCAGCTCCCGAACGCCCTGAAGACCGCGGAAATGATTATCATAAATGCGCTGCAGAAGCGTGCGCCCATCCTTCATCACATGATCGTAACGCACTCTGTGGAAAAACAGCAGCAGTTCCTCAGGACAGCTTTCGATGCTGCCGTATTTTTCAGCAAGAGGAGCGGGATACTGCTGCGTCATGCCGGTGCCCTCAGGTCCGCGCTCAATGCCCACTGCTTCATGATTGGCACGGTGATAGGTGCCCCACAGGTCAAACTCATAGCCTTCGGGATCCACTCCGTAATGCACGCCGGGCTTCACCATCCAGCTCAGCCCGAAGGGGGAGGTGTAATCCTCATACACCCGGCTGGAACGCAGCAGCATATCCCGCAGCACGGGAAGCTTTGACCGGTCCTTCAGAATAAACAGGGCGCTCTCCTCCGCCATTTTTTTTGCATCCGCCCTGCCGGTCATGGCCAGATGACCGTAGGCATACAGGTTCATCAGCGCCAGATCATGCCCTGCCCAGTTCACGCTGTCGCCCAGGTTGCTTACCGCGCAGATGAAAGAAAAACGATCCGCCGGCAGAACATCCAGAATATCCTGCCACTGAGGCGGCATGAAGAAAAGGTCAATCTGATGCCCGGTGTATTCCTGCGCCAGCTGGATCTCCATGGCCTTTGACGAATTCGGTAAGGCAAACAGCAGGGGAGACACGCCTTCCCTCACCTGGAAATCGAAGGGACCGGATTTGATCTGCAATATCACGTTATCGTCAAATTTACCATCCAGCGGGGCATACAGGTCATAGGCCGCGCGGGGACGGTCGATGGAATGATCGCGCCAGTCCTGCCCGCAGTTATACACAAAGCAGCGCCAGATCAGCTTTCCTCCAAAGGGACGCAGCGCGCGGGCAAGCATGTTCGCACCCTGCGCATGATCCCGCCCATAGGTGTAGGGACCGGAACGGTGCTCGCTGTCAGCCTTGACAAGAAAACCGATGAGGTCGGGAATAAAGCGGTACACCGTTTTCGCCTGTTCGTTCCACCAGGCCTGCACATTTTCGTCAAGCGGATCGGCCGTGCCCACCCCAAACCTTTCCGGCATGGAAAAATCAATAGAGATCAGAAGTCTCACACCGTAAATGCGCAGCACATCCGCCATGGCGGAAAGCTCCGGCAGCATTTCCTCCGTCACAAGACGGTCGGCCGGGAAATGGACGTTCACATTGTTCAGACAAACGCAGTTGATGCCCGCCGCTGACAGCATAAGGCCATAGGTATGCAAGGTCTGCTCATCCCAGGAGATCTTCCCGTTCCTGAAAAACAGGGAAGGACCGGCATAGCCCCGCTCCACGTTTCCATCCATATTATCCCAGTGATCGATCATACGAAGCGAATAGAAGGGCCGGTCCGCTCCCTCCGTCACACTGCCAAAGAGCCACGTTTCACGGATCAGCTTCTGCACTCCATAGAGCACGCCGGTCTTTCCGCCGCGGATAACATATCCGTTCCCGTTTTTCAGCGTTTCCCAGTTTTCCCCGTCTCCCTCTGCAATAAGCTTCACCTCGGGCAGAGAAACCTCCGCCTTTTTCAGCAGTTCCTCCGCCAAGAGATGAGGCTCGGACGCTTCCGGGATAAAGAAAGGAAAATAAGGCAAAAATCCTTTGGTACGGTTCATCATATCAGTTCCTCCGTTCGCGTAAACACGCCTGTTTTTATACATTCATACCCGTTTCCTTTTTCTGATCGCTGCGGTCGCACAGCCGGAGCAATTGAGGCAGCACCAGCAGCACCAGCAAAGAGGAGATCAGAGCGCCTCTTCCCACGATAAGCCCGATATGGCCCACATACACATCGCTGACCCGATAAGCCACGATCAGGCCCGCACAGGTCATGATGCTGCCGCTGGTCATCACGGTCACAAAGCTTTTTTCCACCGCCGCAGCGGCTGCTTCCCGTGCGGGGAGTTTTTGTCTTTCCTCCCGGTAACGTCCCGAAAGCACGATGGCATAATCCACCGTCGCACCCATCTGGATCGCGGTGCCGATCATCTGCGTAACAAACAAAGGATGCTGGGAAAACAGATTGGTCAGTGAAAAATTGATGAAAATGCTGCCCTGGATCACAAACACCAGGATCAGCGCATTCAGAACGCTTCCCGGCCCCGGCATCTTCCTGCGCATATCCTTAAAGCCGGTGAATGTCAGGATCAAAAACACGAACAGCGCTGACAGCACGTTCACCCGGGTGCTGTCGGTCCCAAAGGAAGAGCGAAGATCGTGAGCGCTGGTCACTTCGCCGCAAACATAGGTATCCTGACCGGGATAAATGTCCTTTAAAATTGCATGCACACTGTTCAGCAAGGTTTCCGCATCATCGCTGCCAGGCAGCGTATCCGCCGTCACGATCAGACGCATATAGCTGCTGCCCTTCAGCTGCGTTTTTGCTTCCTGCCAGACGTTTTTCAGTTCCTGCAGCCCGGAAGCATATTCCTCCGGCACATTTTCAAGGATCACCGGCCGGTCAAGATCGGAAAAGATAAAATCCGCCGCATCCTCCAGAGAAACGGAATACCTGCTGATATTCAGCTGCGCCGCCAGATTTCCTTTTTCCAGCGCATACAGCCTGAAAGCCGCGCTGACCAATTGGGGATTCAGACCGGTAAGCTCCGCCGCTTCAGAGGGAGTGAAACGATCATAGGGAGAAACAGAGACCTCAACCGTTTCCAGCATGTTTGCATAACCGGTCACACTGCGGACCGACGGGAGCTTTTTCACTTCCGCGATCACGTCCCTTTCCCCCTGCTCATCGCCGGAGGGCACCAATATCGCCATCAGGGCCGGCGTTTCCTCCGACACGCTCTCCTCCCGCACAGGGATCACCGGCGTGACCGCCGAGCCATTGAAAGCGAAAACGGCCCGGGAAGAAAGAAAAGCCGCAGGCAGAAAAAGCACGAGAAACGCCAGGCAGATCACCGGTTTTCCGGCTGCCGACCTGCCCAGGAACCGCACCCTGGGAATAAGCATCCGATGCCGCGTACGCCTGCGCAGCGGGGCAAAAAACACCATCAGCGCCGGCATCAGAAAAAACACGGTCAGCATGCTCACCACGACGCCCTTGGCCAGAGCAACTCCCAGATCCGCTCCAAAGCGGAAATGCATCAGCGTAAGCGCCATCAAACCGCACACCGTGGTGAGCGAGGAAGAAACGATCTCCCGCATCGTATCTTTGAGCGCAAGGGATATCGCCTTTTTTTCATCCGGTTCTTTCGCCTCGCATCCGGTGCAGTGCCCGGAAAAAATGATGGCATAATCTATGGAGAGCGCCAGCTGCAGGATCACCGACACGGTGTTTGTGATGGAGGATACCGTTCCCAGCAAAAAGTGGGTGCCCATATTGAGCAGTGCCGACACCGCAAACACGATAAAGCACACGATCACATCGGCAAAGGATGCTGTGGTCAAAAGCAGCACCAGCAGGATCACCGCCCCGGAGATCGCCAGCACTCCCGTCATTTCCTGTATCAACTGGCCGTTATAGTTTTCCGCTTCGCTTCCGCCGCTTGAAAGGGGCGGAAACTCGGCGTTCATCACCTTAAGGCCCCGGGCTGTTTCCGTGTCGGCGGAAAGGTAAGAGGTAATATCTCCATTGGTGCGGGTAAGCGTAAGACCATACACACAGAAAACCGAAAGCAGCACAAACACCGCCAGGATCAGAAGCCTGCCCCTGACGATCAAAAATGCTGCCCCTCCCGATAATCTGTTTCCATGCTTGTCTTTCCGCATTTCCAGTCCCTCACCCGATCCCGTTTCCATGTTCTTTATTCACAGCCTCCGCAGCCAGAAGCAATGCCCCGACCAGCCCGCTCACAGGGAATAGGCTGGGACGCACGATCATTTCCTCCAGATGCTCAAAGCAGGGAGCAGTGAGATAGCCGTTCATCCATTCCCCGGTTTTCCGGATCACCCGGGGCAGGAGGGATTCTCTTCCCATCACGCCGCCGCCCAGGATCACCTTCCGTGGACTCACCGTCATGAACGCGGTGACGCACACCTCGGCCAGATATGCAGCCTCCAATTCCCAGGCGGGATGGCTGTCGGGCAGTTCCCTTGCCTTCATACCCCAGCGCTTTTCCATCGCAGGGCCGCTGGCCAGGCCTTCAGCACAGCTTTCATGGCTTGGACAGAAGCCCTTGGGGCAGGGGTCGGACGCCATCGGGCGCAGGGGAATATGACCCCATTCGGGATGCTGAGCCCCGTGCACCAGCTTTCCGCCGCTCACAAGGCCTCCGCCAATGCCGGTGCCGACCGTGAGATACAGACAATCCTCCGTCCCCTTCGCGGCGCCCAGACGGCACTCAGCCAGCGCTGCGGCATTCACATCGGTATCAAACCCGGCGGGCACCTTTATTTCCCCTGTAAGCACAGGCAATATGGGATAGTTTCTCCAGGCCATCTTGGGCGTGCTGGTAATATAGCCATAAGTTTTGGAAGCGGGATCCAGATCCACCGGGCCAAAGGACGCAACGCCGATCGCTTCCACCTTTTTCTCTTTGAAATAAGCGATGATCTGCGGCATCGTTTCTTCCGGCGTGAGGGTCGGGAGCGTTTTCTGTTCCAGGATCTTTCCTTTTTCATCGCCGACACACAACACCATTTTGGTTCCGCCGGCTTCCAAAGCACCTAATATCATATTTCCTCCAACCTCCGATCTGTCCCTATTTCCGGTACCGATCGGGTATTATTACTGTCGCACGGGTAAAGCACCGTTTCGTTACAAAGGTGAAACACGGGTCAGAAGCACCGTCAGGAAAAGGAGCAGGGCAGTCACCAGAGCGGCAGCCGCATCCCTCCAGGTGCATTTGAGCACACGCAGACGAGTGCGTCCCTCCCCGCCGTGATAGCAGCGGGCTTCCATCGCCATGGCCAGATCCCCTGCCCGGCGGAATGCACTGACAAACAACGGCACCAGCAGCGGCACCATAGCCTTGGCCCGTTTGAGCAGGTTTCCACTTTCAAAATCCGCTCCGCGGGCCTTCTGGGCCTGCATGATCTTGTCGGCCTCCTCCAGAAGCGTGGGAATAAAGCGAAGCGCGATGGTCATCATCATGGCCAGCTCATGCACCGGAAAATGGATGACCCTGAGAGGAGAAAGAAGCCGCTCCAGGCCATCCGTCAGCACCACAGGCGGCGTGGACAGGGTAAGCAGGGAGGAGCCGATCACCAGAAGCAGCAGCCTTGCAGAGTAGAGCACCGCGCTTTTCAGCCCTTCCAGAGTGATGCGGAGAAAGCCCCATTCCACGATCACGGTTTCCCCGCTCATAAAAAACACATTGAGCAGAAAAGTAAAAATCAGGATGAAGCGAAGGGAACGCACATTGCGGATGAGCATCTTCGCAGGCAGGCGGCTCATATAGGAACAGAGCGCCACATACAATAAAACCATCAGAAGGGCAGTCAGATTTCCCGCCAGGAACACTGCCGTAACAAAGGCGATCAAAAGCAGGATCTTGACTCGGGGATCCAGCTTGTGTACAAACGATTCCGTCGGATAAAACTGCCCCAGCGTGATATCACTGAGCATTCTTTCTACCTCCCAAAAGCCGGTAAAGCGGTTCCAACGCATCCTCGGTGCAATAGCATTCCGGAAAATCAATGCCTCTGCTCCGCAGTAAAATGCCCAGGCGGCAGGCCTGCGGCACGGAAAGCCCCAGCTTTTCCAGTTCTTCTCCCCGGCTGAAGATCTCCTCCGGGGTCCCTTCTCGAAGGATGCTGCCCTGCTCCATCACCAGGATGCGGTCGGCATAGCGGGCCACATCATCCATATTGTGCGACACCATCACAATGCCGGTTCCGGCGGCATGCAGACCGTTGATCAGCTCCAGCATGTCATGACGGCTCTGCGGGTCCAGACCCGCGGCAGGCTCATCCAGCACGAGCACATCCGGCTCCATCGCCAGCACACCGGCAATGGCCACCTTGCGCATCTTTCCGCCGCTGAGCTCAAAGGGAGATTTTTCGCCTATCACATTCCGGTCCAGTCCCACCCGTTCAAGAGCCCTTGTGACCCGGGAATCGATCTCCTCCCGGCTCAGGCCCAGATTAACAGGCCCAAAGGCCACGTCCTTCGCAACCGTTTCATCAAACAGCTGATGCTCCGGATACTGAAACACCAGTCCCACCCGGCGGCGAAGACTGCGGCGGTCAAAATCCTTATCAAAAATATCGGTCTTTTTCCCATCCTCTTCATAATACACATGTCCCGAGGTAGGACGGAGTAAACCGTTCAAATGCTGCACCAGCGTGCTTTTTCCGCAGCCTGTATGACCGATCAAAGCCAGAAAATCGCGGTTTCCCACCGTGAGACACACATCCCTAAGCGCGACGGCGGCAAAAGCCGTACCGGGCTGATATTCATATCCCACATGATCCAGGATCACCTGCACAGCCTTTCCACCTCCTCTGCCATATCCTCCGGCGTCAGAACATTCCTGGAAAGAGGAATGCCTCTCTCCCGCAGACAGGCTGCCAGAAAAGCCATCGGCGGCTGTTCCAGCCGGTTTTCCTTCAGTCTTTCCCCGTCCGAAAACACTTCGGCGGGAGTTCCTTCCATCACGAAGGAGCCATCCCGCATCACAAATACTCTTTCCGCAGCAGCCGCTTCCTCCATAAAATGCGTGATCCAGATTACCGTAAGCCCCATTTCCCGGTTCAGACGGCACACCGTGTCAAACACTTCCTTACGCCCCATGGGGTCGAGCATCGCGGTAGCCTCGTCAAAAATGATCACATCCGGCTGCATCGCCAGTACGCCGGCAATGGCCACCCGCTGCTTCTGCCCGCCGCTGAGATGGTGGGGAGCACGGGAGGCATATTCCTGCATGCCCACAGACCGGAGCGCCCGGTCGATCCTCCCAGGCATCTCTGCCGGGTCGATACCTATATTCTCAAGGCCAAAGGCCACATCATCCCTCACCACCGTGGCCACCAGCTGGTTATCCGGGTTTTGGAACACCATACCCGCCTTCTGGCGGATATTCCATATATTCGCTTCATCCGCGGTATCGCAGCCGTACACCAGCACCTGTCCCTCCGTGGGCGTGAAAAGACCGTTCATCA
>JAZLIA010000137.1:0-16727 GCA_045617125.1 Clostridia bacterium
TTTTGCTCCCGCCCTTCCGTCAGTATAGCATCATACTTCTTCTCGAAGTCAGCGATTTTTCGTTTCTCAAAGGAGTAGATTCACTTGAGTAACAGCATTTTACGCTCTTTATTCATTCTCGTCAGCAGCGACTTCATTTTATCCGACCATTTGTTTCCGGTATCCTGTGAATTCTTAGTCAGATACCGGAGAAGATGGACATTACATTCGGCATGACCGGTGCCAAAAATGATATAGTGCTGTTTCGTGGTCATGAACAAATATCCCTTGATAATCCTTGATGACCGGTACCTTTTTCAAGCATTCAATCGTTTTCTTGTCCATTCCGACATACAGTACACTTCTTGTACTGCTGATGCTTCGGATGATGGCTGTGATGAAATGTTGCTGTCGTTATTGATGATGCTCTTCAGCCGTTCATTGTCTTCGCGTAGCGCTTCATTCTCCGTTTCCAGTTCTTTTACCCGGCATTCAAGAACATTGATTCGTTCTACCAGCGGTCCAACTATTTCCTGTATATCACGGCGGAATTGACTCCGCAGTTCGCTTACTTCTTGCTCGTGAGCTTGCTTTTCTTTTTTGTACCGTTCCTGCCATTTCTTGGCGCGTTCTTCTGCCGCTTCCCACTGATGAAACAAGTCTGCATCTGTGTGCCAAGCTGCCATCTGACCACGCCTCCTCTGAATATTTCTCACTTTATATATTCGAGACGGCTTGCCCTTCTTCCTTTTGGTCAGATTGTTTTTTTATTGTATTTGGTCCTTTCATTCAAAATAGGTGAATGGTAACCATGCTTCAGAACTTTCTGTAAACAAAATGATTATTATGTGTTATAATCAACCCGATCACAATGGAAGGAATCGGAATACTGATGCAGAAGGAAAAAATATGCGGAAATACTGCCACCGGTACGTTGAAGCTGATCGCCCTGATCTTCATGCTCACGGATCATGCAGGTGCCGCTTTTTTTAACGGCAAAGCGGGCTTCCTGCCCTATGTTGCCGAAATGAGAGTGCTTGGAAGGATCGCGTTCCCGATTTATGCCTGGTGTATCGCAGTGGGAGTGTGCTACACAAGGAATGTTTACCGATATCTGCTCAGAATGCTGATCATGACAGTGATCAGCCAGCCGGTATACGCACTGGCTATGGGACATGCCTGGTATCAGATGAACATCTTCGGCACACTTTCTTTAGGCCTCGCAGCAGTGATCGGAATACGGGAAAACCGTTTTTGCAGCAGACTCTGGGCGCCTCTTATCTGTGTTGGGGCTACGTTTTTGATCACGGTGGATTATGGCTGGCAGGGGGTCTTGTTCATAATCCTTCTTTATCTGTGCAGGAAAGAAAAAGGATCCCTTATCGCGGTCATGATCGCGTACTGCCTGTTCTGGGGGTATACCAGCGGATCTTCATTGACAAGCCTGTTCGGGATCGTTCTGCCAAAGCAAATTTCCTTCCTTCCCCGTGCAGATAAGTTCCTGGCAAGTATTTTCAGAATGCAGTTCTGCGCCGTACTCGCGCTGCCTTTCCTTTTGATTCCGATGAAGAATGTAAAAATCAGCAAAAAGATCGCCTATGCACTTTATCCTGCACATTTGTTGGTGATCCTTATGATACGATATGCATTGGGACTGATGTAAAAAAGTAGATGATCGCAGTCCGGTTTATGGAGAAAACGATGGAAAAGGACACGAATGGATGGAAAATAAGGCTCTGATGCAGAAGGTGCTGGCAGAATACAGGCATATTCAAAGCCCGGGAAGGGTTTTATGCGCAGTATCCGGAGGAGCGGATTCTGTGGCCCTTCTGTGCATACTATGCGCTCTGGCACATGAAAAGGAATCATTCGGACTGGTAGCGGTCCATGTGAATCATGGGCTTCGCGAAGCCTCTGCGTCAGAGGAAAAGAAAGTGGAAGAACTTTGCCGCATGCTTCAGGTTCCGCTCAGGATCCGGAGGGTCAAAGTTCCAAAGCGTGGAAATACAGAGAACGAAGCCAGGAAAATGCGTTATGAGGCCTTGTTTTCTGTTGCAATGGAGGAAAAGTGCGAGGTGATCGCGCTTGCCCATCACGCAAGAGATCAGGCAGAAACCGTACTTATGCGTTTGATGCGCGGGTGCGGTGACGGCGTGACAGCCATGAACGGGTATTCAAAACGGGAAAACGGGGTCGCTTTGTGGCGGCCGCTGCTCAGCGTACACCCGGATGAACTGAGAGAATACCTGAGAAGTCAGAAAATCAGCTGGTGTGAGGATGAAAGCAACCGGGACGAGACCTATCTCAGGAACTTTTTACGGTGGAAGGTGCTGCCTGAACTGGAACAGAGAGATAAGGACACCCTGACACATTTTTGCCGGAGCGCAGCTCTTCTTTCGGATGAACATGCTTATGTTGCGGACCAGGCCCTGAAGCTGCTCACGCTGTGCTCCGGAAAAGACGGGCTGCCCTATCTGGATGTAAGGATGCTGATGGATCAGCACATTGCCGTAAAGCGGATGGCGGTGCGTTTGTTTCTTAAAGAATGTATGGAAGAGGTACCGTTTTCAGCAGCAGAGAGCGTGATGACATTGAAGGATGGCAGCCGCTGCGTGCTGAGAAACGGCACTACCTTGGAAAGATACGGAAACAGAGTGTATCTGCTTCCGGAAAATGAATCGCCTTCTCCGGAAGGCAGGATGGAAATTCTGGAATATGACGGCAGATACCGGGGGAATGGAAAACTTGTGCAGGCGATGGCGAAAGCTGTGTATGAAGGAAGCGAACTTCGTTTCAGAAAGGAGGGAGATATCATTTCTCCCTTTGGAATGAAGGGGACGAAAACCTTGAGCGATTACATGACCGACCGGAAAATTCCACGGCCGCTGAGAGATAGGGTCCCGTTGCTTTGCAGGGAAAACAGGGTGCTGTGGGTGATCGGGTATGGAGCCGATTCGTTATGCAGGGTGAATGAAAATGAGGAAGCAGTGCTGCTTACTTATAAAGACGGTAATGAATAGGGAAGAGCATTGAGAAATGTAAAAGCAGGAGCCCGGTAAAAAGCTCCTGCTTTTTTTGAGGCCTTTCGGCCTGTGATGATCAGAAAATATGGAAGGAAGAGAACACAGTGCGCAGGGTGTTGGCAACGGTGGACATGGTTTTGATGAAAATGTCCAGAGCAACGCCAACAACATCCTTACGGGTGTCGCCGATGGTGTCACCAGTAACAGCGGCCTTGTGCGCAGCGGAACCTTTGCCGTAGCCCTTCAGGCTGCCGCTTTCGATATACTTTTTCGCATTGTCGAAGGCACCGCCGGAGTTGCCCATGAAAATGGCGCGCGGGATCGCAACGATGGTGGCGCCGATTAGGATGCCGCCGACGAAATCAACACCGAACACGATGCCGCCCACAATGGGAATGCACAGAGCAAGCACGGAAGGAACGAGCATCTTACGCAGAGCGGTCTTCGCGGCCATTGCGATCATCTTGTTATAATCGGGCTTGACTTTGCCTTCGATCACACCGGGGATGCTGAGAAGCTTGTCGCCTTCGTCAGCCATGGCCTTGGCGGAATCGATGGTGTTGTCGGTGAGCATGGCGGAGAAGAATTCAATGAGAGCACCGCCGATGAGAGCACCGGCAACAACGGCATAAGCAGCAATGTTAAGAACCGGTTCCGCAGCTCCCTTGGTGCTTACGTAGGAAACGATCAGAGACACGGTGGCAAAGGCGGCGCTGCCGATGGCAAAGCCCTTGCCGATGGCGGCAGTGGTGTTGCCGACGGCATCGAGCTTATCGGTGATCACACGCACGTTTTCAGCCAGATGGCAGCTTTCGGCAAGGCCGCCGGCGTTATCTGCGATGGGACCAAAGGCATCGATGGAAACGGTGCAGCCCACAAAGCTGAGCATACCCAGGGCGGCAATGGCGATGCCGTAGGTTCCGCACAGGAAACCGGAAGCAAACAGGCACACGCCGATGAGCAGAATGGGGAGCAGGCAGCTGCGGCTGCCGATGGCGTCACCCTTGGTGACGATGAAGGCTTCACCCTCGGGAGCCATTTCGGCGAGCTTGCGGGTGGGCTTGTAATCAGTGGAGGTGTAGTATTCGGTGATGATGCCGATAAGCACGCCGCTCGCGATGCCCAGCAGAGAGCATACCCAGGGAGTGACCCAGCCCAGCTTCCAGCCAAAGCCGGTGAGATCCTTGCCGCTGAAGATGATCAGCACAGCCAGGAAGCCCAGCACCACAGTGATGCCGGAAGAAATGTAGGTGGCCATATTGAGTTCCTTGGAGGGATTGTCGCCCATTTTCTTGAAAGCGGCATAGCCCAGACCCACCAGGCAGCCCAGCAGACCGCAGCCGGCAAGCACAATGGGGAAGATGACGGAAGCATCGAAAATATCCTTGCCGGTGAAGAAGGTGACCGCGATCATCAGGGCAGCAGCCATGGTGGCAACGAAGCTTTCCAGAAGGTCAGAGCAGTTGCCGGCGATGTCGTTGACGTTGTCGCCGATGAAGTCAGCTACCACATTAGGCACGCGGCTGTCATCCTCAGGCAGATCGTGACGGATCTTTGCCAGGATATCGCTGGAAATATCGGCCGCCTTGGTATAGTTGCCGCCGGCGACGCGGTTGAACATGGCCACCAGAGAGCAGCCCAGGGAATAGGTGGTGACCAGCATGATGGAACCGTTGCACTTGAGGGATTCGATGCCCAGCAGGCCGATCCCCTCTTCCAGGTCGTTGACACCGTTGATCAGAAGCACGATCACCAGACCCAGCATACCGAAGGCCTGCACAGCAAGGCCGGAAATACTGCCGCCGCACAGAGCAACCTTGACAGTTTCTCCGATGGAAAGGCTTTCGCGGGCCTTGTTCGCTGTGCGCACATTGGCATATGTGGCACTGCGCATGCCGAGAACGCACACACAGCTGCTCATCATAGCGCCCAGCAGGAAGGTGAGACCGCTGAACTTTTCAATGAAAAGACTGAAGAGAAGAGCAATAAGAATAACCACGATCACGATGGTACGGTATTCGGTGATCATAAAGGTGTTGGCACCGCTGCGGATGATCCCCGCCATTTCGATCATTTCGGAAGTGCCTTCATCCATTTTGCGGATGCGGATGTAGTTATAAACTACGTACGCGATGGCAAGCAGGATCACGGCCAGTACGATGAGCCACACAAAAGAACCCATGATTTGACCTCCTTCAAAATTTCGTCATTTTATTATAGCGTAAGCAGTTACGGGATGCAATATGCAAAAGTATTATTTTAATATGAAAAAACTGAATACAGACGAGAAAATAAATTAATATGTGAAATATTTATGAAATATGTTGCAATTAGATGAATTCTACAATATAATCATAGAATACCGTGAGTATCTGTACGGTCATAGCCAAATGTGAGTACAGAACGGGGAGGAGTAAAAATGCGCGGAAGAGGAAAACACGGGTCAAGGGCAGCGGTAATAATCGCTTTGCTTGTGATCTGCCTGACCGGGACCGTTTCAAGCGCGTGTGCCGATGAACCAAATGTCGGTTTTTATCTGAGAGACAGCTATAACACGCTGCTCAGTTTGTTTGACACAATGAATATACGGGAGGGCATATTCCGCCGTACTGCCGATTTTTCCAAAGATGGCTACAGTGCCCTGCAGGATGCGATCTCCTTCCGGAAGGAAGATGGTGTAAGCGGAACGGTGGAGATCGCGTTTCCCATCCTGACCCTTCCGGGAGAAAGCAATCTCAGCTATATCGCGACGGACTGCGCGGTGGATGTGAACCTGTCCCTTGTGTTTGCAAACGGATATAGTGAGGATACCCTTCGCGTCATTGCCGTGCCGGATCACAGCTATATCGAAAAATATGTAAGCAATGTGTATCCCGGGGCTGTTATAAAGACTTATACGGGAAGTGCGGAATGCCTTTATGCCCTGTCGGACGGATCGGTCGAAAGCGCCCTGATCCTGACATGCGAGCTGAACGATGTTCTTTATTCAGACAAACGCTTTGACGGATATGGGACCGTGCAGCCGGAAGTACCCTGCAGACTGTGCATTGCCGTGCAGGATGAGGAACTTGCCGGGAAGATCAATTCAGCGATGGCTGACCCCTCCATCCGTTTGCGGGCGGAAGGAAAAATGCGCACCTTCCTTCAGGGAGCGGCAGCGCGTGCGGGAAGAAAGAACTTTATTGCCAGCAACATCGCTCTGCTGGTGTTCATTCCGGTGATGATCGCGATGATCGTGGTGATCTGGGTGCTCTACAAGCGCTATAAGACGGCTCACCGCGAACAGGAGGCGGTGATCAACGGCCTCAGCTCCGACTTTGTGTGCATTACCCTGCTGGATGCCCGTTCCAAGCATGAGAACCGGATCCGCATCAATCCCGAATTTGAAAATAAGATCGATCAGTGGGCGGAGACCAGCGATTTTGACCTTCGTATGCGAAAACTTGCGGATAAGCTGGTGTTCGAAGAAGACCGCACCCGTTTCCTCAGAGAGACCGACCGGCAGCATGTTCTGGATGAACTGAAGGAAAGCACCTCTTTCACAGTGAATTACAGGCTTATGACCGATCAGGGCGTGCGCTATTTCCAGAGCAAGTATGTAAGGGATGAAGAAAACAAGAACAACATCATTATGGGTATTCACGATGTGGATCGGGAGATCCGCAGGGAGCAGGAGCTTCAGAAGAAGATCCAGGAGAACGCAATGGTACAGCGTCTGAGCCTGCAGATCGTGACCACCCTGGTGAAGATGATCGAAGCCAAGGACAAGTATACCAACGGGCATTCCATTCGTGTGGCTGAATATGCCAGGGAGATTGCTGCACGCAGCGGTATGGACGAAAAGAAGCAGCAGGAAATCTATTATATGGGTCTTCTGCATGATATTGGCAAGATCGGTGTGCCCGATGACGTGATCAACAAAACCGGACGGCTTACGGAAGAAGAATTTGCTCTGGTGCGCCGCCATCCCGTACTGGGCGGTGAAATTTTGGAGAGCATTACCGAGATGCCCCGTCTTAAGGACGGCGCACGGCACCATCATGAGCATTATGACGGAAAAGGTTATCCCGATAAGCTTGCGGGAGAAAACATTTCCCGCGAGTCCCGTATTCTGGGAGTTGCGGATGCTTATGACGCAATGTCCTCGCCCCGCAGCTTCCGTGATGCGATGGAGCAGCCTGTTATACGCCATGAGATCGAAAAGGGAAAAGGCAACCAGTTCGATCCTGAATATGCCGATATCATGCTGCATATGATTGATGAAGACAAGGATTTCAACATGAGGGATATTCCCGGATAACATTTCGGTGCTCCGTACCCGGAGCGCCGTTTTTATGGGTTTTCCTGTATTTTGCAGCTCAAAACCGGGATATCGGCCCTGAAACTTGATAAAAACTCTAAAAGTAACATATATGTAAAATATGCCCGATTGCAATGAAAGCCAATCCGGTATATAATTATATGGGAAAAAGTACACGGAATTGAAAGGAGAATCCTATGTCCAAAGTACATGTTTTCAATCATCCCCTGATCCAGCACAAGCTCAGTATCATGCGTGATAAGGATACCGGATGCAAGGAATTCAGAGAGCTTCTCAACGAGATCGCCATGCTGATGGTGTATGAAGTGACCCGCGATTTCCCCACGGAGGAAATTGAAATCGAAACCCCTATCTGCTGCACTAAAGCCAAGAAAATGGCCGGTAAGCCGATCGGCATCATCCCGATCCTGCGCGCCGGTCTGGGCATGGTGGATGGTGTTATGCAGCTGATCCCCAACGCCAAGGTGGGCCATATCGGGCTTTACCGCGATCCGCAGACCCTGCAGCCTGTGGAATATTACTGCAAGCTTCCCGAAGATGCGGAGCACCGTCAGCTGATCGTGGTGGATCCCATGCTGGCGACCGGCGGAAGCGCTTCAGCGGCCATTTCCTTCATCAAGGAACGCGGCTGCAAGAATATCTGCCTGGTCAACCTGATCGCTGCACCCGAGGGCGTGAAAGCGGTGCAGGATGCTCATCCCGATGTAGATATCTATGTTGCAGCAATGGATGAAAAACTGAACGAGAACGGCTACATCGTGCCCGGCCTGGGCGATGCGGGCGACCGTCTTTTCGGCACGAAGTAACGTCAATGACGAGGTAAAATATGGCGCTTGAATTACTGGAAAAAGTACGCGCCGCCGAAGGCGAAGCAGCGCGGATCATGAGCGAAGCACAGTCTCAGGCGCGGGAAATGGTAAAGGCTGTGGAAGAAGCGTGCCTGAATCGGGAACGTGAAGAAAACGCCGGGCTGAGACAGATGTATCAGAACGAAATTGAACGCAGAAGAGCGGATATCGCGGCGGAGATCTCCGGAAAGGCCCGCGGTGACCGCACAGAAAGAGAAAAGCTGCTCAAGGCAGGGAGAGAACATGTTCCCGATGCCGCGGCGATGATTTTTGAGAGGATAACAGAATAATGGCAATTGCTCAAATGAAGCATCTGCTCATGCTATCTCCTTTATCCGACGAAAATAAGCTGCTCAGGGCGATGCAGAAGCTCCGGTGCGTTCAGATCGAAAAAAATGAAGAAGCCGGAGACACGGTTCCTGCTGTGGAGGGGATCGAGCAGACCCGGGATCATCTCAAACGCATCCTCTGGGCTCTGGACAAGCTGGCCAGGTTTGACCGGGATCCCAAACCGATGTTCAATACCTTCCCCGAGGCGGACGCGCAGGCTGTTGCCGAAACAGAAGCGAACAGGGAAGAATTGCTCGGAATGATCGGCCGGATGGAGGAAGCGGAGAGACGCAGGAATGAGATGCATGCGCAGGATGTGCATGATCAGGCCTGGCTGGATCAGTACAGACCCTGGAGCGGGCTTGACGAGCCTCCCGGAAAGATCCTGACTGCGAGGGGAACGGTGCGCTTCGTTTTAGGAACGCTTCCTGCCAGCAGCCTTGGAAAGCTGGAAGATGAATTGACCAAACTGGGCCTGAGCGGATACGAACAGGTGGGAACAAACCGGGATCAGGCCTGTGTGCTGGTTTCCTGTCACCGGGAGAAGGAAAAAGAACTGTCGGCCATATTGGATGCGTGCGATTTTACCACAGAGAATTTTCTGCCGCCTGGAGATCAAAACATACCGGATTTCATCAGCGGGATCGAGAAAAATCTGAAGGAGCGGGATGAAGAAAGGGCCAGGCTCGACCAGGATATCGTCTTCTGTTCGGAAAACATCCCACAGCTGAAAATCCTGTATGAGCTGGAATCTGCAGAACTGCGAAGAAAGGAAAGTGCCCAGCGGTTTATTGTGACGGAGAGCACCTTCCTGATGACCGGATGGGTTCCGGCTGAGAATGCGGACAGGCTGACTGCGAAGATAAGCGAGATCTCGCCTTCCACCTGTATTGAACTGAGAGACCCGGAGGAAAGTGAGAACCCGCCTATCAGGTTGAAGAACACCCGTTTTGCATCGGCCTTTGAGCCGGTGGTGGAAGGCTATTCGCTGCCCGATTACCGGGGAATCGATCCTACTGCCGTAATGGCTCCCTTCTATGCCTGTCTGTTCGGTATGATGGTATCGGATGCGGGCTACGGCGCTTTGATGGTGCTGGCCCTGCCTGTTTTCATGAAGATCCGGAAGATCCGGTTTGAAAATGCTAAAATGCTGTGGCTGCTTACCTGGGGAGGCGTGGCCACGGTGATATGGGGACTTATCTACAACACGGTATTCGGCTTCAATCCCTTACCGGTCAGTATTCTGGACAGTGTAAACAATTCGCTGCCTGTAATGGCTGTGTGTGTGGGAATGGGTGCGATACATCTGTTCACGGGTCTTGGCGTGGGCGCCTATATGAATTTCAAGCGACACCAGCCAATGGCTGCTTTTGCGGATCAGATCGCCTGGGCGACTTTGCTGATCGGTCTTGGTCTTCTGATCCTGGGGGATCCCATGAAAAAAGTGGGGATCGCCCTGGCTCTCGCAAGCGTCCTTATCATTCTTCTTTTTACCAAACGCGGTGAAAAGAACCCTCTCAAGCGTATTACCGGCGGCCTTGGCGCTCTCTACGGGATCACCAGCTGGGTAAGCGATCTGCTCAGTTATATGCGCCTGTTCGGTATGGGACTTGCGACCGGTGTGATCGGCATGGTGTTCAATCAGCTGATCGGCATGGTATGGGATGCCGGTGTGATCGGCAAGGTGCTGGGAGCAGTGCTGTTTGTGGGCTGTCATGGCTTTAACCTGGCGATCAATGCGCTTGGCGCCTATGTTCACAGCTGCCGATTGCAGTACATTGAATTCTTTGGGAAATTTTATGAAGAAGGCGGAAAGCCTTTTGAACCTCTGGATACCAAAACGAAGTATGTCAGCATCTCTGCCGGTGAAAATGCGGACGGATGCGGGATATAACACGATGAAACGAATTGGAGGAAATTCTTATGGAACTTGGACAGATTCTTGCTCTTTGCGGCGCGGCTATCGCAGTGATCCTGACCGGTATCGGTTCCAGTAAGGGCGTTGGCCTGGCCGGTGAAACGGCTGCCGGTGTCAACAGTGAAAATCCCGATGTGTCCAGCAAACTGCTGGTCCTTCAGCTGCTGCCTGCGACCCAGGGTATTTATGGCTTCCTGATCGGCGTTATCGTTTTGATCAACACCGGTGTTCTGAGCGGAAACATGGTGCCTGTGACACTGGTTCAGGGCATTCAATTCGTCGTTGCCTGCCTGCCCATTGCCATCGTTGGTTACTACTCCGCTATCAAGCAGGCCAAGGTTGCTGCCGCCGGTATGCTGATGACCGGTCAGCGTCCCGAAATGAGCGGTAAGGGTGTTACCATGGCGGTTATGGTGGAGACCTACGCTGTGTTTGCCCTGCTGGTATCCTTCCTGATGGTCAACGCGATCAAGCTGGGATAAACGAAACAAAAAGGAAAATAAGCATGGATATTCAGGAAATGCTCAATAAGATCACCGGGGATGCAAAGGCAAACGCGGCTGCTGTGCTGGAAGAAGCAAAGGGAAAAACCCTGGCTATGACTGAGCAGATGGAAAAGAGGATCGCCGAGCAGAAGGAGCAGGTCCTCCGCCGTGTCGAAGATGAGACCCTGGAAATGCGCGACCGTATGAATCGTATGGCTGAGCTGGAAGAGAAAAAGGAGCGGCTGAAGATCAAGCGTCAGGTGCTGGATGAAGCCTTTGATGCAGCCAGAGTGAAGCTGGAGAAAATGTCTTCTTCCGGAAAGCGTGCCCTTTTTCTGAAGCTTGCCGCCGAAAACGCAGAGGGAGAGATGCGTTTGTTCCCGGGTTCCGTTGGAAGCGAATGGTTCGATAAAAGCTTTACGGAGGATGCGAACAGGCTGCTTCTTTCTCAGGGAAAAGACGCGCATATCGAAGCCGGAGAAGGAAAAACGGAAGGCTGCGGTTTTGTTTTGCGCAATGATTCTTCTGCCGTGGATTGCACGATGGAAGCACTGCTGAGTGCAAGAAGGCTAGAACTGGAAACAGAAGCCGCCGGTATTCTTTTCCAGGAACGCTGAGGAAACGGAGGAGTACCTCATTGTCACAGGACAGTATTTACTACGCGGCAGGCAGGCTGAGTGTGCTGCAGAAAAACATTCTGGACCAGTCTAAGCTGGAACGGGTGCTTCAGGCGGACACAGCGGAAAACGCTGCCAATGTGCTGGGTGAGCTGGGGTGGAATTGCGACGGCGATTGGGAACGATTTGCTTTCGATCATTTCAATGAGGCTGTGCGTCTGGTGTGCCGACTGATCCCGGAACCCCGCCTTGCGGATGCATGTCTGCTTCGTTATGACATCAATAACCTGAAGATCCTCTATAAGGCGCGCTGTCTGAATGTACCCTACGGGGAGCTTTCCTCCTGCGGAGTGACAGACAGGGCAAAGCTGATCCGCGCCGTGTATGAGAAAAAGTATACCGATCTTCCGGAAATGATTGTGAAAGCCATGGAGAGGATCGAGAAGCGGCTTATGCTGCGGGATGATCCGCTTTATATCGACTGTGAACTGGATAAGGCAATGTATCAGCGGATCTTTGAGATCCTGGAAAAGAAGGATACGGCAGCCAGAAAGTATTTCACGGCGAAAGTGGATATCGTGAACTATATCATGGTGCTCAGAGGGCTGCACATGAACATTTCTCTTTCCATGCTCCGGGATATGCTGATTCCCTGCGGTAAGGTGGCTATAGGTACATGGATCAAAACGGCTGAGAAACCGGAAAAGCTCTGCCTTCTGCTGCATGATTACGGGACGGAACTGTACCGTGCCGCTGTGCAGGCCGGAACAGATTATCATCTGCTTGCGGGGCTTGAAAAGAAGGCGGATGATTATCTGCTTTCTGTGTACCGTCCTTATAAAAACAGCATGGAGGGTCCCGAGAGGATCATTGCCTATCTGCTGATGAGAGAAAGGGAGTCATCTGCGGTGAAGCTGATTATGGCCGGAAAAAAGAACGGCTTTTCCAACGAAGTGATCCGGGAAAGGCTGCGTGAACTGTATGCCTGATAAGAGAAATGCAATTGGCGCAGTAGGCGAAAAGGATGTAGTGTATGCCTTTCGCGTGATCGGAATGGAAGCCCGTGAGGCTGAGACGCCTGAGGAGATCGGTAAAGCGGTGTTCAAGCTGGTTCGCGAAGGAGTGCGTATTATCCTGATAACCGAGTCTGCAGCACGGGAGATCCCGGATATTATTGAAAAATACAAGAGCGATCCCGAGGTCGCCCTGATCCCTGTTCCTGGAAGCAGCGGAACAGATGGGTATGGTATGGAACAGGTTCATGCCAATGTTGAAAAGGCCATCGGCACGGACATACTGAAAAACAGCGAGAACTAAGGAGAACTCATATGGCACAGGGAACGATTGTTAAGGTTGCGGGTCCTCTGATCCTGGCAAGCGGCATGAGCGAAGTACGTATGTACGATGTGGTGCGCGTCAGCGAAAAGCGTCTTGTCGGTGAAATTATCGAGCTCAGAGGCGACCTTGCGTCCATTCAGGTATATGAAGAAACAAGCGGTCTGGGCCCCGGTGAGCCAGTTGAATCGACCGGTGCACCGCTTTCTGTTGAGCTTGGACCCGGCCTGATCGAATCCATTTTTGACGGAATCCAACGCCCGCTGAATAAGATCCGTGATCTGGCGGGTGAAAGGATCAGCAGGGGCATTGAAGTGACTTCCCTGGATCATGAGAAGGTGTGGAAGTTTGAGCCCCGCGTGAAGGTGGGCGACCGGGTAGGTGAAGGAGATATCATCGGCGTTGTTCAGGAAACAGCCGTGGTAGAGCATCGCATCATGGTGCCTTACAGGATCTCCGGATTGGTCACCGAGATCCGTCCCGGCAATGCCAAGCTGGATGATACCGTGTGTGTTGTGAAGGATGATAAGGGAAACAGTCATAAGCTGACGCTCCTGCAGAAGTGGCCTGTGAGAAAGGGACGCCCTTACCGTGAAAAGATGGCGCCCCGTTCCCCGATGATCACCGGACAGCGTGTTATTGACACTCTGTTCCCGATCGCTTCCGGCGGTGTGGCTGCGGTTCCCGGTCCTTTCGGAAGCGGAAAGACAGTTGTGCAGCATCAGTTGGCAAAGTGGGCGGATGCAGATATTATCGTGTATGTCGGCTGCGGCGAGCGCGGCAATGAAATGACCGATGTGCTGATGGAATTCCCGGAATTGCATGATCCCAGAACCGGGGAAAGCCTGATGAAACGCACGGTTCTGATCGCGAACACCTCCGACATGCCTGTGGCTGCCCGTGAGGCTTCCATTTACACCGGCATCACCATTGCGGAATATTTCCGTGATATGGGTTATAAAGTGGCCATCATGGCCGATTCCACCAGCCGCTGGGCTGAAGCTTTGCGTGAAATGAGCGGCCGTCTGGAGGAAATGCCCGGTGAAGAAGGCTATCCTGCCTATCTTACGAGCCGTATTGCCGAATTCTATGAGCGTGCCGGTTATGTGAAATGCCTGGGTTCTGACGGGCGTGAAGGCACGATCAGCGCAATTGGCGCCGTGTCGCCTCCGGGCGGTGATATTTCCGAGCCGGTATCGCAGGCCACTCTGCGCATCGTGAAGGTGTTCTGGGGACTGTCGGCTCAGTTGGCTTATAAGCGTCATTTCCCTGCGATCGACTGGCTGCAGAGCTATTCGCTGTATGTCAGTTCGATCGGTGACTGGTTCAACGATAACGTTGCCCCCGATTGGCTCCAATTGCGCACGCAGGCAATGCAGGTGCTGCAGAAGGAAGCGGAACTGGACGAGATCGTACGTCTGGTCGGTATTGATGCACTTTCCTGGAAGGACAGGCTCACGCTTGAAGTGGCCCGTTCGCTTCGTGAGGATTATCTGCATCAGAACGCGTTTGATGAAGTGGACACCTATACTTCGCCTGAAAAACAGTATCACATGCTGCGCCTCATTCTCCAGTTCGGTGAAAAGGGGAGAACTGCGCTCGAACAGGGCGCGACTCTCAGACAGATCCTGTCTCTTTCGGTGAGGGAAAAGATCGGACGTGCCAAATATATCCGTGAAGAGAATATCCGCGATTTCGGTAAGATCGAATCTGAATTGAGCAGCGAAATGGCGGCGCTGACCGAGGAAGGAGCCTGAGCCCTATGATGAAGGAATATAATACCATCCGTGAGGTCGTCGGTCCCCTGATGCTGGTTGAAGGCGTAAAGGGCGTAAAATACAACGAGTTGGTGGAGATCGAACAGGCAGACGGCGAGAAACGCATGGGAAAGGTGCTGGAGGTGGAAGGCGACAAGGCCATGGTGCAGCTTTTTGAAAGCAGCAATGGCTTGCAGATCCACACCGCGAAGGCGCGCTTTCTGGGCAGAGGAATCGAGCTTTCGGTTTCAGAGGATATGCTGGGCCGTGTATTTGACGGAATGGGCAATCCCAAGGACGGAGGGCCTGAGATCATTCCCGAGAAGCGGATGGATATCAATGGAGAGCCTCTCAATCCTGCTGCACGCGATTACCCCAGTGAATTCATCCAGACCGGCATCAGTGCGATTGACGGTTTGAACACTCTGGTGCGCGGACAAAAGCTTCCTGTGTTCTCAGGAAGCGGTCTTCCTCATGCTCAGCTGGCTACCCAGATCGCCCGTCAGGCAAAGGTATTGGGCAAGGACAGTAAGTTTGCTGTGGTGTTTGCCGCTATTGGTATCACTTTTGAAGAGGCTGATTATTTCATCAGCGATTTCAAAAAGACCGGTGCGATCGAACGAGCTGTGCTGTTTATGAATCTGGCTAATGACCCTGCCATTGAGCGTATCGCTACACCTAAAATGGCATTGACGGCAGCTGAGTATCTGGCTTATGAAAAAGGAATGCACGTGCTGGTGATCATCACGGATATCACCAACTATGCTGAAGCGCTTCGCGAGGTGTCTGCTGCACGTAAGGAAGTGCCCGGACGCCGTGGCTATCCCGGCTACCTGTATACCGACCTGGCAACGATGTATGAACGTGCAGGCCGTGTGAAAGGAAAGGAAGGCTCCATTACGCAGATCCCGATCCTGACCATGCCCGAGGATGATAAGACCCATCCTATTCCCGACCTGACCGGCTATATCACCGAGGGACAGATCATCCTGTCCCGTGAACTGTACCGTAAGGGAATCGAACCTCCCATCGATGTGATGCCTTCTTTGAGCCGACTGAAGGATAAGGGCATCGGAAAGGGAAAGACCAGGGAGGATCATGCGCCTACGATGAACCAGCTTTTTGCCGCATACTCAAGGGGCAAGGATGCGAAGGAACTGGCAGTCATTCTGGGCGAAGCGGCTCTTTCTGATGTGGATAAGCAGTATGCCGCTTTTGCTGATGCGTTTGAAAAAGAATATGTCAGTCAGGGCTATCGCTCCAACCGTCCCATTGAGGAGACCCTGGAGATTGGCTGGAAGCTGCTGGCTATGCTGCCCAGAAGCGAACTCAAGCGTATCCGTGACGACATGCTGGACCGATATCTACCGGTGAAAGAGGAGGAAAACCATGGCTGAGCCGCTGCGTGTGAATCCGACCCGGATGGAACTGACACGCATCAAGAAGCGCCTGGTTACCGCAGTGCGCGGCCACAAGCTACTCAAGGACAAGCGTGATGAAATGGTGCGGCAGTTTATCACACTCGTAAGAGAGAATGCCGCGCTGCGCAGGGAAGTGGAGAAGGACCTGAAGGGGGCTCTTGGCAACTTCGCACTGGCGAGAGCCGTTATGGACCCTGTCGCTGTCGAGGAAGCCGTACTGTATCCTGCAAGGAAGATCGCGATCCGCACCGAGTTTAAAAATATTCTTTCTGTGCATGTGCCGCATATTGTGATGGATGAAAACCAGAAGAATGACGAAGTGATTCTTTCTTATGGTTTTGCCGAAACTTCTGCCCAATTGGATGATGCGATCTCGGTGATGGCGGGTGTGCTCCCAAAGCTGCTTAAGCTGGCTGAGATCGAGAAAAGCTGCGATCTTCTTGCCGATGAGATCGAAAAGACCCGGAGAAGGGTGAATGCGCTGGAATATGTGATGATCCCGCAGTTTGAGGCAACGATACGCCAGATTTCGATGAAGCTGGAAGAAAACGAGCGCGGTTCCACCACCCGGCTGATGAAAGTGAAGGATATGATCGCCGAGCGAAATTAAGAATTGACGAATGCTGCAGGAAATGTTATACTTATTCGGTTGAGAAGCGATTTACGTTTGGGGGGGTGAGATTATGTGAGGAC
>JAZLIA010000138.1:0-41906 GCA_045617125.1 Clostridia bacterium
CCTGCAAGTGCCATTTTCGAGGAACCGGTCAACCTGCTCAAGCAGGAAGTCCGTGAGCCGGCGATCTACACGGCAATCATCACGGCGATCGCCACCGGCTCGTCCAGGATGTCCGAGATCTGCTCCAAGGTCGGCGAAGAAACGAACACCGTTTCTACCTATATCAAAAACCTTGTCACCCTCGGTATCATTCAAAAGGAATCGCCCTACGGTGAAAAAAGCTCCAAGAAGTCCATCTATTCCATCTCGGATAATATGTTCCGCTTTTGGTACCGCTTCGTTTCTGAAAATGCGTCGGTCATCGCCCGCGGCGCCGCCGACCTCGCATATAAACGCATCGAGCCGGAACTGTCATCTTATATGGGCGGCGTGTTCGAGGATATCTGCACGCAGTATCTTTGGAAGCAGCTCATCGACGGCAAATCTCCCGTCGATTTCCGCGAGCTCGGACGCTGGTGGGGCACGAACGCCAAGACCAAATCGCAGGAAGAAATCGACATTATGGGTGCAGACAAAAACGCCGCCCTCTTTGCGGAATGCAAATGGACGAACGAAAAAGTTGACCTCGGTGTGTTAGAAACGCTCGTCGAGCGCAGTAATCTGTTCAGCTATAAGGACAAGCATTTCTATCTTTTCGCCAAATCCGGCTTTACAAAGGGCTGTACCGATAAAGCCGCCGAGCTTGGCAACATCACGCTCGTCACCTACGACGAAATGCTGAACGCATAAAGCGAACGAAATCGAACCGATAACACGCTCTTAGGAGGGCGAGGATAAATCCATTCTCCGGACAAATGGAAGAATAAGGAGACAAACAAGATGCCCAAAATAATGGAAATCATTGAGAAGGAAACCAAAGGGAAAAGTTATCACACATATAAATACAGTTATGATTCCATCGGGTTACCTTCCATTGATTACGATGATGATCCAAACAAAGTTATGAAATGGAAAGACTCGGCTGAAACGGGTTCACCAAAGAAAGCAATAGATTTGAAACCTTTCATAAGAATCTCTATTAGTTATTGTTGGTCTGCTCAGCTAAAGACCACAAAAGCGCAATAACGTTATACCATCATGGAAGCAAGATTACGATAATTCCTGCAAATGTAAAGTAAACTAACGCAGTTTTTCAAAATTCATCTTCCCGTATGCAATTGCGCAAATGATAATGTCCTCCAAATGTGCGCACCGGGTATACATTGCATTACGGGGTCGCTTCTGATATAATGCAGGCGGAGAATAATCTGTAACACCTTGATTGGGAGGGATCGATTATGCGGGTACGTTTGGAAGACCTTACCAAGTCCTTCGGCACCGGCGCCAATGCTGTGGACCATTTCAACGTGAACATGGAAGACGGTGAGCTAATCTGCCTTCTGGGCCCCAGCGGCTGCGGCAAATCCACCATTTTAAATATGCTGGCAGGCATTCTGCCAGTGACCGGCGGTAAGATCTGGTTTGATGATGAGGATGTGACCCGGCTGCCTCCCGAACAGCGCGGAATCGGGCTGGTATTCCAGAATTACGCGCTATACCCGCATATGACCGCACTCAAAAACATCTGCTTCCCGCTGGAGATCCAGAAGGTTCCCAAAGAGGAAAGGATCGCACGGGCGAAAGAAATGGCCCGGCTTGTGCATGTGGAGCAGCTGCTGGACAGGAAGCCCAAGCGTCTCTCGGGCGGTCAGCAGCAGCGAGTCGCCATCGCCCGTGCTCTGGTCAAGAACCCCCGTCTGCTGCTGCTGGATGAGCCGCTCTGCAACCTGGATGCCCGTCTGCGCCTGGAAATGCGGGAGGAGATCCGCCGCATCCAGCAGGAGACCGGCGTTACCACCATTTTTGTCACACACGATCAGGAAGAAGCCATGTCCATCAGCGACCACATCGTGCTGATGAAGCTGGGCGTGCTTCAGCAGTACGGCACGCATCAGGAATTGTATGACGACCCCATCAATCAGTTCGTGGCGGATTTTCTCGGCAACCCGCCCATCAATAACCTTCCCGGTATGTTCGATCACGGCACCTTCCTGCCGGACGGAGCAGACACGCCGATCCGCCTCGCCCGCTTTTCCGATATCGACTTTAAAGGCCGGGTGCATCTGTCCCTGCGCGCGGAAAGCTTTACCGCAGATGAAGTTCCGGGCGGGGAAAACCTGCAGTGCGAGGTGAAGAACGTTTACAAGCTCGGCAAGGATGAAATGGCCCTGCTCCGCATCGGTTCCACCGAGTTCCGTGCCTTCCTCAGCGTTGACTACGGCTTCCGCCCGGGTCAGACGATCCAGCTTTATTTCAAAAAGCGCGGTGTATTCCTCTTTGATGAGCAGACCGGCGACCGTCTTGACCGAAAAAATGCGGAGGTGAAAGCATGACAGAAGCACTTTCTTCCTCCGGAGGCAAAAAAACGCATATGCGCCGGGGGCTCAAAAGGGTGATCCTCCACATCATCCTGCTGGGCATACTGGGCCTGATCTGTCTCATTCTGGGGCTGATCGGAAAAGGGAAGCTTACCTCCCTCACCGAAAGCCGCCGGGCTCCCAAATATGCCGACACTCTCTATACTGAAACCGAAGCTCTGATCAAGGAAACCGCCCTTTCCCTGATCCCGGAAACAGATACCGCCGGGAAGCGCACTGTGAACAACGCCCTCTCCGGCAAGCGCTCCTCCCTGAAAAAAGAAGTGAACCGTTCCCTCATCCCTGATACGAAAGAAAGCGGCGGTTCCTCCAGCCTGCTCCCCGCAGAGCAGGTGGTATGCACCGTATATGATACGCTTTTCAGTGCCATTCAAAACAAAATGGAAGGCAGCGACTACGCTGCTCAGATCACGGAGCTGTTTGAAAAAGAGCGGACAGACATCACGCAGGAAGCGCTTTCCCGGGCTGAAGCCTCCGTTCTGTCTGTAACAAGCGACAGCGTGAAGGCCGAAATGAGCGTAACGGCGACCCCGCATTACGCGCTCATGTATTACTCCGCCGCCCTCACCATCGTGGGCATCGTATGCCTTATGCTGTGTGCCCTGCTCACGATATTATGGTTCACCGGAAATGAGGATAAACGCGCCCGTCTGGGAGAGCTGATCGAACCCTTCGATTATCTTATTCCCTTCCTGGTGGGCGTGGGCGTGTTCACCCTCTACCCCATGGTGAGAGTGCTGATCATGAGCTTTCAGGAAAAGTATTCCCTGGGCAAAAACGGCACAGGCACTTTCGTCAAGTGGGGGCTTGGCAACTATGAATTCGTGCTCCGCGGCACCGGCAGCACCCAGTTTCTGCGCAGCCTGAAAAACACCGCCCTGTACGTGGCCTTCACGGTGCCCATCACCGCGATCATCGCGATTGTAGCCGCCTGGCTGCTTAATCAGAAAAGCAAGCTGAGCTCCCTGTTCCAGACAGCTTATTTTCTTCCGATGGTCACCACCGCCACCGCGGTGGGACTGGTGTGGCGCTGGATGTTCAACCGCGACTTTGGCCTGATCAATGCCCTGATCGGCTTTGTGGGGCAGTTCTTCGGTGCACCGCAGAATATCAACTGGCTGCAGACCGGGCTGACGGACCCCGTGATCCCCATGACCGTGCTGATCATATACGGCGTATGGAGTTCTCTTCCCTTCACGATCATCCTGCTTCTCAGCGGTCTTCAGAACATTGATGAAAACCTCTACACCGTGGCCAAGGTGGACGGCAGCGGCACTGCCCGCATCTTTTTCAGGATCACCGTTCCCCTTCTTTCCCCCACCATCGGCCTTGTATTGATCATCAACAGCATTTCCGCCTTCAAGGTATACACCGACGTATACGTGCTGTGGAACGGTTTGCCCGAGCACTACGGCATGGAAACTGTTGCCTGGTATATCTACAACAATATCACTGCCTCCGCGGACGGCACCCATTCCATGGGCTTTGCCGCAGCGGCCGCGATGATCCTGTTTGTGATCATCTTCCTTTTCACCATGCTGCAGAAATTCATCCAGCGTAAATGGGTGTATCAGTGAAGGGAGGCGAGAGAATGAAAAACAAGAGCATAAAACAGTGGATCGGCCTTGGACTGATCCTCCTGTCCCTGATCCTCATGATCTTTTCCGCTCCCTTCGGCATGAAGGTGATGAAGGATGCCTCTTCCTTCCAGAAAGAGATCTCTTCCCGTCAGCAGATAAGCAAGCCTCTTCTTTCGGTGATGGACGAGCTGAAGGAGGCTCAGGAGCATGGCATTCCGGAAAAAACGAACGAAACCTATGCCGTCCTTCTCAGAGAAGCCTCTGTCGGGTTTGATTCCGCTTCCGTAGACACGTTCCGCTTCCGTTTGATCCTTTTCCTGCTTGGCATCGTGATCCTGCTCGCAGGTTTCGTTCTGGCCGCAAAGATACGTCTGCTGGTACTGATCCTAGGCGCAGTCGTCATGGTGTTTCCGTTCTACTGGATGATCACCTCCTCCCTCAAGACTCCCTTTGAAATGAACCTTTTCCCGCCGTCACTGGTTCCGGAAAACTGGCTGAATCTTTCCAATTATGCCTCTGCGTGGGAAAAAGCTCCCTTTGCCACTTATTTCATCAACAGCATCGTGGTGTGCATGTCCTCCGTGGCACTGGTGATGTTTACCACCATCCTGGCTGCCTATGCTTTTTCCCGGCTGCAGTTTCCCGGAAGAGACGCGCTGTTCACCCTGCTGCTGTCCATGATGATGGTGCCGTTTGAACTGCTGGTGATCACCAACTACCAGACCACCGTGCGTCTCAACCTCTACGACAGCATCCCGGCACTGATCCTTCCCTTCACCAGCTCCATTTTCTACACCTACATCCTGCGCAATTTCTTTATGAGCGTTCCGGACAGCCTGTATTATTCCGCACAGGTGGACGGCAGCAGCAACTGGCAATATCTGTGGAAGGTGATGGTTCCCATCGCCATGCCGTCCATGGTGACCATCCTGCTGCTCAACGCAATGGCCAGCTGGAACAGCTTCATGTGGCCCAAGCTGATCATTTCCACCGACCGGGTACGCACCCTTCCCTGGGCCCTCGTCACCTTTACCACCGAGGCCGGCAGTCACGATGAGCTGATCATGGCAGCCGCAACGATGGTGGTGCTGCCCATGCTCATCCTGTTCCTGTTTGCCCGCAAGCAGATCGTGCGCGGAGTGGCAAGAGGCGGGATCAAGGGATAAACACGTAAAATATAACACCGCGTTCCCTCAACATCCCCGCCTGATAAGGGGGCTTGGGGGAGCGCGGATTTTGTATACGGGAGAGACCTCCTATGCCGTTTGAAGAAACTGAACAGCCAACAATCCTGATCAGAAAAGTAAATGAGCTGAAGTCTGCCAGAAAAAAGGACATTATTTACATTTGTTCCGGTATCGTTTTGATGTTTATCAATATCTTTGTCACGGTCTTTCTGACTGACGAAAAAGATCTGCATGAATTTGACAGAAACGATTGGATCATTTTTTCGGTCATGGCCATGATAGAAATCATCACGGTTGCTGCAACCTTCTGTTTTGCTCAAAAAACAGGAAAGAAAATGGATCAGATAGATAATCTGCAATATACCGTTCGGCGAAGGATCTGAAAACAAAATGGCAGCATTTGCTTGTGTGAATATTGAGACGAAGTAGTCAGCTAAATCCAACAGAGAGGCATGAAACACAATATGAGCATATATGTATGGTGCGAGGACAGTGGTTCCGGATACCAGTTCTGGAAAGAAATATTTGCAACACTGCATCCTTACCCTCCCTGTTCCGTTTACTTTCCGTGCTTCAGGTGTTCCCTTCTTCTGCGGCTGGGCTGGTGTTTGTCGATCGGCTCGTCCCCTCTCAGGGCGAAGAGCTGGTCACGCAGCTTGGCCGCTTTTTCGAAATCCAGGTTTCCGGCAGCAGAAAGCATCTGGTCCTCGATCGAGCGGATCAGGGCTTCCTTTTCTTCCTCCTTCACATCCTGGGGCAGGGTCTCCTTTACCTGATCGGTGATCTCCAGCAGCGCATGCACCTTGGCTTTCACGCTCTGGGGCGTGATGCCGTGCTCTTCATTGTATTTTTGCTGAATGCCGCGGCGGCGGTTGGTCTCGTTGATCGCGTTCATCATGCTGTCGGTCGCACCGTCGGCATACATGATCACCCGCCCGTCCACATTACGGGCCGCACGCCCGATGGTCTGGATCAGGCTAGTCTCACTGCGCAGGAAGCCCTCCTTATCCGCATCCAGGATCGCGACCAGTCCCACTTCAGGCAGGTCAAGACCCTCGCGCAGCAAGTTTATGCCTACCAGCACGTCATATTCGCCCATGCGCAGCTCCCGGATCAGCTTGGTCCTTTCCAGGGTAAGGATATCACTGTGCAGATAACGGACTCTCATCCCCATTTCATCCAGATAGCTCGTCAAACTCTCCGCCATGCGTTTGGTAAGCGTGGTTACCAGCACACGGAAGCCCTGATCCACCGTAAGGTTGATCTCGCTCACCAGATCATCCACCTGGCCGGTGGCAGGGCGAACATCGATCTTCGGGTCCAGCAGCCCGGTGGGGCGAATGATCTGCTCCGCGGTCTGCTCCGCCAGTCCCTTCTCATAAGGGCCGGGGGTGGCGGAAACATAGATCACCTGCTTCACCCGTTCCTCAAATTCCTCAAAACGAAGGGGCCGGTTATCAAAGGCCGAGGGAAGGCGGAAGCCGTAATCCACCAGCATTTCCTTGCGTGCCCTATCTCCCGCATACATAGCCCGGATCTGGGGAACGGTCACATGGCTCTCATCGATCAAGACCAGCATATCCTTTGGGAAATAATCCATCAGGCAGAAGGGAGCATCTCCCGGCTTGCGGCCGTCAAAATAACGGCTGTAATTTTCTATACCGCGGCACATGCCGATCTCCCGGAGCATCTCGATATCATACCGGGTGCGCTGCAGGATGCGTTCCTTTTCCAGCAGCTTCCCTTCCTTTTCAAACTCGTCCGCCCTCGCACGCATATCCTGTTCAATACAGGCAATGCTGTCCTCCCGGTTTTCCAGGCTGGTGGCATAGTGGGTGGCAGGAAAGATCATCGCATGCTGAACCGTGCGCAGCGTATGGCCGTCCGTAACGCCGAATTCGCTGATACGGTCGATCTCATCCCCGAAAAACTCGATGCGGATGCCGTCCTCCTTGCTTCCGGCAGGGATCACCTCCACCGTGTCCCCTCTCACCCGGAAATCACCCCGGTCAAAGCCGATGTCGTTGCGCTCATACTGCACTTCCACCAGCCTGCTCAGCAGATCCTCCACCTTCATTTTCATGCCGGGCCGCAGCGAAATCATCTGCCCTTCATATTCCGAAGGATCGCCCATCGAATAAATGCAGCTCACCGAAGCCACAATAATCACATCCCGCCGCTCCTTGAGCGCGGCAGTGGCACTGTGACGCAGACGGTCGATCTCGTCATTCACCGAGGCATCCTTTTCGATATAAGTATCCGTGGAAGCGATATAGGCTTCCGGCTGATAATAATCATAGTAAGATACGAAGTATTCCACCGCACTGTCCGGGAAAAATGAACGAAATTCCCCGCACAGCTGCGCTGCCAGCGTTTTGTTATGGGCGATCACCAGCGTAGGCCGCTGAAGCTTTTCGATCACCGAGGCCATCGTGAAGGTCTTTCCGCTTCCGGTCACTCCCAAAAGCACCTGATGGCGCATTCCCTTTTTCACGCCCTTCGTAAGCTTTTCGATCGCCTGGGGCTGATCGCCGGTGGCATCATAGGGCGCCTTCAGCACAAATCTTCCCTCCGGGGTCTCACTCATGACGTATCCTCCCTTGTCAGTTTCCTTCCTTCAGATATCGGATCAGGTTTCTCAGGTCTCTTTCCACGATCTCCAGCACCACGGTGTCTGCCCCAGCCTTATCCGCCTGGGAAAGAATCGAGGTGTAAGTGCGTGAAAAGGTAAGGCAGCCCACATTTTCAGCAAGATACGGGAAAAGGCCTTTACCAAATGAATCCCGTATCATCAGCACATTCCGGCTGTTTACTTTGGAAGAGGTGGAAAGCTGCATTGCGTCCAGGTCGGCAAAAGGACGCACCTTGCGGTAAGTCCTCTGCAAGTCCGGTGCGGCATCCGGTTCATTTTTTTCCGAAGCGGGACGGCAGAGGCGGATCAGATCTCCCGCTTCCCCGGAAAGGAACCGCATTCCATCGTAGCTTTCCGCATTTTCCAATGTCAGCTTTTCTGCCAGCAAACGATAAACCGCAAGCGCGCCCCTGGCATTCCAGTGGGTATCTCCGGAAAAATAAACGAGTCCCTTCTCTTTTTCCTGCAGAAGGATCGGCAGAACATCCGCCGTTTCCACTCCCGCCTCACAAACTGCTCTTTGCACCCGGTCCCATTCATCATAAGGAACGCGCCATCTTGTCGGCAGCATATCCGGATAAACGGTGCGTTTGTCCGGAGCGATCAAAACAAAAAAACGCTTTTCCGCATTTTTGAGCTCCGTATTCAACCTCCCGAGCCCGTCCTTCAGTTCGTTCAGTTCCTCCTCGGAAAGGGGTTCCAGGCTCCTTTCGAGCGATTCCGTAAAAAAGAGAAACCCGTCTTTTCCCGCGATCACCTGTGCACTGCCGCTTTCGCCAAGATGCGACACAAGCCATGACCGTGCCGTGATCACATCCTTCTCCCGTAAAAACGGAAGAACAGGCAAAATCAGGATCAGGAGGAGCAGCGCGATACCCATTTTTTTCTTCATGCTGTTTCCTCCTCAGAAGCCGCCGTACAGGAAGGGCATATAGCCCGCCCCGGCCCGATGCATCAGGCTCAAAAGCAGGATGAGTGCACACAGCACATATCCCTTTGTTCCCCTCACACGGAACAGCCGTTCTTCAAAAAAGAGCAGTCCTATCGCCATCAACGCACCCAGCACAGTGATTGGGGATAGCACCGAAACGGCAGCCGCGCCCACGAAGCAGCCCGGTGAAAGGAAACGGATGACCGCAGAAGCATCCGGGCACAGGAAAAACACAAAGCCTGTCAGCACCACTGAGAGCGTATAGATGCGGCTCAGAAAAGGAGGCCATGCCTTTGTTTTCAGAAGGTTTCTTTGTTCCAGAATCACAAACAGCGCATGCCACATCCCGAACAAAAGATAGGGCAGCGTAAGCCCGTGCCAAAGCACGGTGGCCCCGAACACCGCAAGCGTGCTGATGACCGCACGCACATTTCCCTTCCTGCTTCCACCCAGGGGAATATAAACAAAATCCCGCAGGAAGGAGGAAAGCGGAATGTGCCACCGCCGCCAGAAATCCCGAACGGATAAAGCCCTGAAGGGCTGGCGGAAATTTTCGGGCAAAGGAAAACCCAGGCACCGGGCCATACCCAGGGCAACATCCGTATACCCGGAAAAATCATAATAAACATAAAGTGCGGAAAACAAAAAAACAAGCAGATTCCCGAATGCCGACCCCGAAGCCCTTCCGGCAGCGGTGAGGCTGTATATATTCTCGGCGATCAGCATCTTTTTTCCCATGCCGATACAGATGCGTTGAATTCCCTCCTCCAGGCTTACAGCATCAGGAGCGGACATAAAGCGGAAGGAGCCGGTTTTTCTGACCGGCCCGGAGGTATATGCCGGGAAATACGTCAGGCACAAAGCCGTATCAAAAGCGCCGCGTTTCCCGCCCAGATCCGTTTCCTGTGAAAAACAGAAGATCACGATCTCCACCGTCAGGAAAGCAAAGCCCGCGGTGCCGGAAACATGAAAGATACGCATCCCCAAAAACAGCAGGCAGCACAGCACGCCCCAGATCTTTTTCAATCTTTCCCCGGTTTTTCCGGAAACCGCAGCTACTGCACAGGTAAAGCCGAACAGCAGCCCCGGCAGCCAGGCAGCCGGACCGTCAGAAAGGTACACACCGAAAAGGCCAGCCCCAAGCAGGACGGCCTTTGCTCCCTTCTCCCCAAAGAAATGCCGAAAAAGCAGGCTGCACAGCAGCGCAGCCGGGAAAAGAAGAGACAGAAACGCGTTATCGGTAAGTGCCCTCATGCTGCGTCGGTGTTCCGGAGGATCATCCAGCAAACGACCTCATCGGTTTCCATATCAAAAACGAAAATCAAAGAAGCCCCGGTTTCAACTTGAGTAAAGCACAGCTCATCCCAATCCCACACGCCGTTTTCACCGTAGGCAAGCAGCACCTCTTCCCTTTTCATGCCCACCCGGATCCCACGGAAGGAAGAAAGGGATGTGTCAAAAACAAGCAGCGATTCCCATTCATCACTGCCGTTTTTTCCGGAGGGATGCGTGCCGATAAGCAGGTTTTCACTGGCATATTCCTTATCCATGCCCGCAAACATGCAGCTTTCGGTCTCTGTTTTTTCCAGCGTCTGCTGCAGCATCTCTTCTACTGCCCGAAGAAAAGGTTCCGCCGGGGACCCGATCATAAAGGAGTTCTCCCCGACCAGCACGGAAAAATCTTCATTGGTCAATCCCTTTTCTTCCAAAGCGCAGGCAGCGGAAAAAAGCAGCATCATTACGCTCACCAGCACCGCGATCCGTTTACCCTGTTCAGTCACTCAGGTCCACCCCCGTTCTGTTTTCAGGAAGCTCAAGGCCGCCCTTCACGATGGTCAGCTCCGTCACATAAGAGGAGCAGTTCAGATACACCCACCTGGCAAAGGCTGTCGGAGAGCGCAGGCAGCCGCCTGTCACCATCTGGCCGGCATTTCTGCTGAGATAATCAATGATGTCGTTATCATTTTTGCCCTCCGTAGGCAGCCCGTGAATAAAACGGGCCCCGGTATAGAGCGTGTTGTAGGGAGTATAGCTGTTGGTATATCGGTGCCAGCGGCTCTTTTCTCCCAGAAGGAAGGTTCCGGAAGGGGTGGGTGTGGTTCCCTTTCCGATAGCCACCTTTGCATAGACCGCCACCTGATCCGTCCTTTCACCATTTTCATCCAGCACAAAGGCATAAACCATGCGGGTGTTCTTATCCAGCATCAGCAGGTAGCGCGGAATTTCTTCTGTAAGGGGCATTTGTTCCGTTTCTGCCCGAAGCAGTTCTTTTTTCGCGGCCACATAACCTGTGCCAAAGCTGCCGGTCACCTTCAGGAAATTTCGGTTGGCTGCAGCCACAAACATCTTTTCTCCTGCCGGAACCGTTCCGACCGGATTACCAAGCTCACTGTCCGGAAAATCCAGAAGCGTCATATTTTCTGTACATGCTGTTTCATATCCGTCCAAAGGCGTATCGGCCCAAATGAGAGACACATTCTCCTTGGGCACATATCCCTCACGCCCAAATGTGGAACAATACCACAGAGCCCCCACATCGGAGGTAACAAAGACCGGCGTTCCTTCATAAAGAGGAAAACGGTCGCCCAGCTCCGTCACCATATCCGAATCTGTTCGCAATACTGCCGCGGTATTCTGCATCTCCTTCCCCTGAGCCATACGCTGGGCCGTTACCTTGCTTTTTTCAAGCCATCCTTCTTTTTCCCCGTCGCTCAGATAATACCAGTCGCCGCAGGCAGCATGAATGATATGCAATACATAGGTCTCGGTCACAGCCACCGTGTTGGCAAAGTGCAGGGGAAGATCAGTCAGCTCCGTGCCGATGGGAATGTAAAACTCCACCGGGTCGATGGGCTGGGGCTTCAGCAAAGCTGTGCTCTTCACCCGGTTTTTGAGCACATAGCCCTCCCATTCGCCGCAGACCGCATGCCAGTAAGGCCCGCTTTCGCCGATCACCGTCATCATTGAGGAAGAAAAGATCACGTCCGACCGGGCGGCATTCTCAAACGGCATGGAGCGCAGCGTCATATTTTCCGTACTGTAAACCGTGAAGGGAGCGACCTCCGTATCCTCCGGCGGAACATGGATGCCGCCAAGGTCCAGATATCCCTTCACCCCATTATAGGCAGACCGCGCAAAGCCGGTACTGCCGACAGGGTCATACTCCACCACCGTATATGCCGGGATCTTCACAAGAACATTTCCGGTGTGCGTCATTTCAGAACGAATATAATTATCCCTGATAAAATAGCCAGCGTGAGTTTCCTCTTCCGCGCAGGCCGGTATTCCCTGCGGAATACTCAGGCACAGTACTGCCAGGAATAAAAGCGCTGTTTTCAGGATCCTTCCAAATATCATGGAACGCCCTCCTCCCCTGAATGCCAGTCATGATCTCCGTGAATTATTCTACCACATTCCTCTGAAAAGAAAAGCCGGAAATAAGCCTGTACATCGTAACAAATCCGCTAACTGTTCCTGTATCGGCAGCATCAATAAATTTCACTTCTTCCTATTGACATTTTCGCAGTAAATGATAAAATAACCATGAAGGTCAAAGATAGTCAGTGTTTGGCTCTTCAAGATCAGCATCAGGAGGTGCATCATTCATGGCACTTGAACATTACACGCAAAAAGCCACTGAAGCGATCCGCAGCGCTCAGAATCTGGCACTGGAGCGGGGAAATCAGGAGCTGGAACAAGCCCATTTTCTGTGCGCACTGCTGGGCCCCGGGCAGGAGCTTTGCCCGAACCTGCTCCGGAAAATGAATGCGGACCCGGACATGCTATTTCATGAAAGCGAAAAGGTGATGGACCGGCTTCCCAAGGTCAGCGGTGGAAACGGTCAGCGTTATCTTTCAGCCCGGGCGGAACAGATGATCCGCAGGGCCGGAGAGACCGCCGAAAAAATGAAAGACGAATATATCTCCGTAGAACATCTTTTCCTGGCCCTGATCGATACACAGGACCGGGATATGGCTCCTCTTTTTAAAAAAGCTAACATCACAAAGGACGGCTTCCTCAAGGCCCTGTCCTCGGTAAGGGGTTCCGCCCGTGTGACCGGAGAAAACCCGGAGGACACCTATGACGCCTTGGCCAAATACGGCACCGACCTGGTGGAGCTGGCAAAAAAGAACAAGCTGGATCCCGTGATCGGCCGGGACAGCGAGATCCGGGATGTGATCCGCATTCTGAGCCGGAAAACCAAGAACAATCCCGTTCTGATCGGCGAACCCGGCGTTGGCAAAACAGCCATTGCCGAGGGGCTGGCCCTGCGCATCGTGCGGGGAGACGTGCCCGACAGCCTGAAAGACCGTACCGTGTTTTCTCTGGATATGGGCGCCCTGATCGCGGGAGCCAAATTCCGCGGTGAGTTTGAAGAGCGTCTCAAGGCTGTACTGGCTGAGATCAAAAAGAGCGAGGGCCGCATCCTGCTCTTTATTGACGAACTGCACACCGTGGTGGGAGCAGGCAAAACCGAGGGCAGCATGGACGCGGGCAATCTTCTCAAGCCCATGCTGGCGCGGGGCGAACTGCACTGCATCGGGGCCACCACCCTGGACGAATACCGCAAATACATCGAAAAGGACGCCGCACTGGAACGCCGCTTCCAGCCGGTCCTGATCAGAGAACCCTCCGTGGAGGACACCATCACCATCCTGCGCGGCCTTTCGGAAAGGTATGAGGTGTTTCACGGAGTAAAGATCCAGGATGCCGCCTTGGTGGCCGCCGCCACCCTTTCTAACCGCTACATTGCCGACCGTTTCCTGCCGGACAAGGCGATCGACCTGGTGGATGAAGCCTGTGCCCTGATCCGCACTGAGATGGACAGCATGCCTGCCGAGCTGGACGATATCAGCCGCCGCATCATGCAGCATGAGATCGAGGAGACCTCTTTGAGCGACGAAACGGACGCGCCTTCCCGGGAAAGGCTCAATGCGATCCGGAAGGAACTGGCTGAGATGCGGGAAAACTTTGCCGCAATGAAGCTGAAGTGGGAAAACGAAAAGGACCATATCGGCTGCGTACAGAAGCTGAGAGAGCAGCTTGAACAGGTGAATGCGCAGATCGAAACCGCCAAGCGTCAGTATGACCTGAACAAGGCCGCCGAGCTGCAGTACGGCACGCTTCCCCGGCTTCAGAAGGAACTGGAAGAGGCTGAAAAGAACCAGAGCGAAAATGATCTTACCCGCGACAGGGTGACGGAGGAGGAGATCGCCCGCATCGTAAGCCGCCGCACCGGCATTCCTTTGAGCAAGCTGGTGGAGACCGAACGGGAAAAACTCCTTCGTCTGCCCGAAGAACTGCACCGCCGGGTGATCGGGCAGGATGAAGCCGTCACCGCCGTGAGCGAAGCCATTCTGCGTTCCCGTGCGGGGGTCGCGGATGAAAACCGTCCCATCGGCAGCTTCCTGTTCCTGGGGCCCACCGGCGTTGGAAAGACCGAGCTGGCCAAAGCCCTGGCCCAGGCGCTGTTTGATGATGAAAAAAACATGGTCCGCATCGACATGACCGAGTATATGGAAAAGTTCTCGGTATCCCGCCTGATCGGAGCACCTCCGGGATATGTGGGCTATGACGAGGGCGGACAGCTTACCGAGGCCGTACGCCGCCGTCCCTATTCGGTGGTGCTGTTTGACGAAATGGAGAAAGCTCATCCCGATGTATTCAACCTTCTTCTGCAGATCCTGGCTGACGGCCGTCTCACCGACAGTCAGGGCCGCACGGTCGATTTTCGCAACACCGTGCTGATCATGACCAGTAATCTGGGTTCCGAGCGGATCCTGGAAAGCATCCGGGAGGACGGAAACATTCCGGAAACCACCCAGGAACAGGTAAAGCAACTGCTGCGCTCCCAGTTCCGGCCGGAATTCCTGAACCGCATCGATGACACGGTGATCTTTTCCCCTCTGAGCCGCGATCAGGTGAAAAGCATCACCTCCCTGCTGCTGGAACGCCTGCGTGAACGCCTGCGTGACAAGCAGATCACCCTTTCCCTCACCCCTGAAGCAGAGGATCTGCTGATGGAGCACGGCTATGATCCCGTTTACGGTGCAAGACCGATGAAAAGAGTGATCCAGTCCGAGATCGAGACCCTCGCCGCCCGGGAGCTGATCCGCGGCACCGTCAAAAACGGAGAACATCTTTTGATCGATGCCAAAGACGGCATTTTCACCGCGTCCGCCGGCTGATATATCGTACATTCGTAGTGTTGTTTTATCTCAAGATCATGATACCATACAAAAAAAGGATTTGTTGCCCTTCCGGGTTCAAATCCTTTTTCATTGGTGTGGGACTTTTTTCACAGCCCTTCACTCTTTGGTTTTTTCCTGAGCACGCAATGCTGTCAACTTATACTAAACTCATTTTAAAAACCCAACATTTGCTTGCATCTGTTCAGTTTTTAAAGCTCGTTAGTATTAGGGTCAATACGGTTGGTCAGCATCGATCAGCTTTCGCCAATGAGATCACGAGGACCTCATCTGGCACGGATCGCAGGCGCAATGCCGCCTTCTCCAAAGAAGAAGGTTTATACTGTGCATCACACTTGTTACCGGCAAACCATACCGATTCCTCCTGTACGCTGTGAAAGCAGAAGACAAACAGCACCGGTATTCTGTTTTTCTTTTTGATTTGTTATAAGCTTTTTATCCGCTTATAGAGTCTGACACACCAGTTTGTTACGTCCCTGATGTTTTGCCTGATACAGGCACTCATCAGCACCAAGCATCAGACGGTCAAAATCCTCCGCTGTGTTCAGCTTTTCGCTGATCGCAAGGCCGATGCTCACCGTGATGTGGATGGTGTCATGGTTGAGAACGAAATCCCGTTTTCTAACTCCCTGCAGGATCCTTTCAGCGATGCTCGGCGCCTCCGCCACATTCCTGAAGATCACAGCAAACTCTTCACCGCCCCAGCGATACACCACGGTATCTTCCGGTGTAAGCTCGTTCACCGTTTCCACCAATTGCTTGAGCACCAGGTCACCATCCAGATGACCGTAGGTATCGTTCACATCCTTGAACAGGTCGATATCCAGGATCAACGCTCCCAGAGCATGCTGCTCTTCCTTCAGGATCTGGTCCTGCAATTCGTTGATCGCATGACGGTTGAAAGCACCGGTAAGGGCATCGTGATTATACAGATGCTGATATTTCCGGCGAGCCTCCAGCATCTGCCTGGCGGTGGAAAAACGCACTGCCTCCAACAAAAGCGACACCACATAGCTGAACAAAAATAACACCGGGAAACGGGTCACGAAGGTAAGGGAATAGATCTCCAGCGCATGCTCCCGCATGAAAGGACCGGGAAGATAGAAAAATGCCAGCATCACCAGCAGCATCACCGCGCTCATCAGGGTTCCCTTGCCAAAACCAAAGAAGAATAAGCCCACCGTGGGCAAAAGAAGCAGCCACACGATGGAAAAGCCCTCCGTACCGCCGGTAAACACAAAATAGGAAAAAAGAACGATCACTTCAAACACAAACAGCACCGAGGCAACCCGGGCCCCGTTTGCGGCAAACCGATCCAGAGAATAATTGATCACACAAAGCAAACAAAAAGCAGAGGTGGCTGCCAGAAGCACCCACTGTGCGGTCACAATATTGATCAGACTCATCACAAACGCGATCGCCGCGAAGCACAGATAGATCAGTCTGGCCTGAAAGCTTTTTCTGTTTTCCTCGTCCAGAACGATCTGGTCAAGAAATTTCATCGTGCGTTTGAACAGCATGCTCCGGTTCCTCCCTCATTCAGGGTTTATTATCCGGGCGAATATCAAGATATTTTCCCTCGGAATAATCCCGGACCTGACTGAAAAAAATGCCGTCCCCGGTCATATACCCGATGGCTTCCGCAGCTTTCATAAAAAGAGTATACAGGTTTTCCTCGTTTTTAACACCGATCACGATCTGATGCAGCAATTCCTCACTCAGGCGGATATTTTTCTGATACTCCCTGTGCATTTCCAGGTTGATCTCCTTGAGCTCCTCCTGTTTATCCTCCACCATCTTTCGCTTCAGATCGCTCATTTGTTCAGCCATACAGCCTTTGCCTCCCGCATTTTACCGATCAAACACCTATTTTCTGCAGCGAAGCGTCAGCCCTGGAGCCCGGCTTCCTGGCGCTCCATATTTTCCACCACCACATCATAGATCTCTCCCAATGAAGCACAGTATTCCAGCACCTTCCAGGGTTCATTGGTGTGAAAGTGGACCTTGATCAGTTCATCATCCCCCACGGCCAAGAGACAGTCGCCCCGGAAATGCTCGATAAAATAGTCGTGGATCGCATCCTCATCCAGATCCTTTCCTTCAATGAGAAGCTGTGTGTCAAATTTATATTCCAGCATGGTTTTCATCCTTTCAGCTTTGATCTATGGCATCACAGAAGACTCGTCTGCTCCTGTATCGTATCGTTCAGGTTTTTCGGCGCATTCCTTCCCATGTGCTCATAAGCGGAGGGAGTAAGCACCCGTCCGCGGGGAGTGCGCATCATGAACCCCAGCTGCATCAGATAGGGTTCGTAAACATCCTCGATGGTCACAGCATCCTCACCGGTCACCGCCGCCAACGTATCCAGCCCCACCGGGCCGCCTCCAAACTTATCCATCATCGCTGAGAGCACAGCCCGGTCCACCCGGTCAAGCCCCAGCTCGTCCACATCCATGATATCCAGGCTTTCCTGGGCAACCGTCAGGGTGATGCGGCCATCCTTTTTCACCTGCGCATAATCCCGCACCCGCTTGAGCATCCGGTTGGCAATACGGGGCGTTCCGCGGGAACGGGCAGCGATCTCCATTAAACCGTCCCTGTCATACTGCACATTCAATATCCCCGCACTGCGGGCTACAATGCGGCATAATTCCTCCGGTGTATACATTTCCAGCCGGAAGGTGATGCCAAAGCGGTCGCGCAGGGGAGCGGAAAGGCGTCCCGCACGGGTGGTAGCGCCAATCAGGGTAAATTTGGGAAGATCCAGCCGGATCGACCGGGCTGTAGGCCCTTTCCCGATCATGATATCCAGCGCATAATCCTCCATCGCGGGGTAAAGGACCTCCTCCACACTGCGGGAAAGGCGGTGGATCTCATCAATGAACAGCACGTCTCCCGGCGCCAGATTGGTAAGAATGGAGGCCAGATCTCCGGGCTTTTCAATCGCAGGGCCGCTGGTCACCCGGATGTTCTGTCCCATCTCGGCTGCAACAATGGAAGCCAGCGTGGTTTTTCCAAGCCCCGGAGGGCCGTAGAGCAGCATGTGATCCAGTGCGTCATGCCTTCTCAGTGCCGCCTGAATGTAGATCTCCAGCGCGGAACGGACCTTTTCCTGCCCCACATACTCCCGCAGCTGTTTCGGGCGGAGGCTTACATCCTCATCCTCAGCCCTCTGCCCCGGCATTACAAGCCGATCCTCATCCATCAGCAAATCTCCTCCGGCTAACCTTCAATATCAGAAACATTACTATTATACGACGTCAACAGTTTCCTGTCAAATAAACGTTACACGAGCAAAGAAAAAATGGTTCGTTTCTGTAACAAAAGAGGACTGCCGCGACAGTCCTCTCAGGCAGATCGGGTCGTTACTTCTGGCCGTAATAGGCATTTGCGCCATGCTTGCGCAGGTAATGCTTATCCAGCAGTTCCTGCTGCATGCGTCCCCGCTCCGGCTCCATCATCATGGCGTGCCAGTCCATAAAGGAAACCTCCTCCAGCACCACCGCATTGTGCACTGCTTCCATGGGATCCTTTCCCCATGCAAAGGGGCCGTGACTGTTCACCAGCACCGCCGGCACCTGCGCGGGGTCGATATTCCGGCTGTTAAAGGTGTCAATGATCACATTGCCGGTTTCCAATTCATATTCGCCCCGGATCTCTTCCGGAGTCATCAAACGCGTACAGGGAATATCTCCATAGAAATAATCCCCCTGGGTAGTACCCATCGCCACCACATCCCGCCCGGCCTGGGCAAAGGAAGTGGCCCAGCGCGAATGCGTATGCACAATGCCTCCCAGGGCCGGGAAAGCCCGGTAGAGCGCTGCATGGGTGGGAGTATCGGAGGAAGGACGCCATTTTCCTTCCACCGTCTTTCCATACATATCCACCACCACCATATCCTCCGGACCCATCTGATCATATTCCACTCCCGAAGGCTTGATCACGATCAGGCCCTTTTCCCGGTCGATGCCCGAAACATTGCCCCAGGTGAAGGTCACCAAACCATAACGCGGCAAAAGCAGATTCGCGTCACACACAATTTTTTTAAGTTCTTCCAGCATATCCCGTTTTTCCTCCTGTCACAGCTTTTCCGTTGCCAGCTTTTCAACCGGCAGACACGCTTTATAATCCTCCAGATATGCCCGGAAGCCTTCGATCTCCTCTTCGTCCGCCATCAGCGTGACGGACTTGGCAGCCCCGAACACCTTGTTATCCAGATAATCCTCCAGCTTTTCATTTTCCCCGCGGTGGATCATATAGGCGGCCAGCAGGGCCATGCCGTAGGGGCCGCCTTCCCCGGCTGTTTCCATCACAGAAACGGGTGCTCCGATCGCGGCCGACAGCATGCGTTGACCCACCTTGGGCGTCTTAAAGAAGCCGCCGTGTCCGTAAAGCTTATCCACCCGCACGTTTTCTTCCCGGGTCAGGATATCCAGGCCGATTTTCAACGTGCTGAGCGCCGACAGGATGTGACAGCGCATGAAGTTGGCCAGATTCATTTTCGCATCGGGTTTTCTGATAAACAGGGGGCGTCCGGAATCCAGGTCCGTCACACCTTCACCGGAGAAATAATTGAAGGAGACCAACCCTCCGCAATCCTGATCCCCTTCCATCGCTTTGCGGAACAGACGGGTGAACAGTTCGCCCTTATCGATATCGCAGCCCAGGAAAGCAGCAAATTCGCCAAGCAGGCCCACCCAGGCATTGATATCGGATGTGCAGTTGTTGCAGTGCACCATGGCGACCGGAAGCCCCGCGGGCGTGGTCACCATATCGATCTCCCGGTGCACACCCAGTTTTCCTTCGGTGACCAGCATTGCAAAATCACTGGTTCCGGCAGAAACATTGCCGGTGCGAACACGCACGGAATTGGTAGCCGCCATGCCGGTGCCGGCATCTCCTTCAGGCGGGGCAACGGGAATACCGGCCTCAAGGTCTCCCTCAGGATCCAGGAAGAGGCCGCCCTGCTCAGTCAACGTTCCCGCATTTTCACCCGCAGGCAGCACCCGGGGCAGCACCTGCTTCAGCGTCCAATCATAGCCGCAGGGAGCGATCAGTTCGTCAAAGATGCCGATCATTTTCGCATCATAATCCAGGCTGTCACTGTCAATGGGGAAAATGCCGCTGGCCTCCCCAACGCCCACGGTATCCTCTCCGGTGAATACATGATGTACAAATCCGGCCAGGGTAGTAAGGTGACGCAGCCGGGGCAGATGCTCTTCCCCATTCAGGATAGCCTGATACAGATGAGCGATGGACCAGCGCTGCGGAATATTGAACGCAAAAGCTGCGGTGAGCTTTTCAGCAGCTTCCCCGGTGATCGTGTTGCGCCAGGTGCGGAACGGAGAAAGCAATTCCCAGTTTTCATCAAAGGGCAGATACCCGTGCATCATGGCTGACACACCCATCGCGGAAACCTTTGTGAGGGTAACGCCGAATTGCTCCTTCACATTCTTTTTCAGATCGGCATAGCATGCGCGGATGCCGTTCACAATATCCTCCATCGAATAGGTCCAGATCCCGTTTTCCAGACGGTTTTCCCATTCATGGCTTCCGGACGCAACAGGGATGTGCTCTTCATCGATCAGCACCGCCTTGATGCGGGTAGAGCCCAATTCGATGCCAAGCACCGTGTTTTCGATCTTCTTCATTACAGATGAACCTCCGTATCGTGAATCATTCTGTGCCCCGTTTATGTTCGACATCCGTTTTCATTCTCCTGCCTCAGTACATGCTTCAAGGGAAATATACCGCAGGGTACACGCCGGGATCACTTGCCCGTATAGGCATGATCGGCTGCGTAGGGCAGCACCGCCACGATCTCATCATCAATATACACGAAGCGATAGAGCACATCGGGAGTCTGCGTGTAGTAATAGGAGAATTCCGTGGCATTGCGGGCGCGGCGGGGATTCTCCATCGTGCCGTAATAGAACACACAGTTCTGAGAACAGGGGTACTTGTAAATGTAGCTGGAATCATTATGGAAGCTGCTCTCGTTGCCCGAGGAATAGTACACATTCACCAGGTCGGCATCAATGTAGGTGCTGCCGCTCTTGACATAGATCCGGTCGATGTATCCGCTGGACACCCGGGTGCGTCTTTCGCTGGGACGGCGCTGCAGGAAAAATACATACTGCGTGTGGCCGCCTCCCGTGCCATATACATCCACATACACCGCCCGGGGATCATTGGTCATGCCCGCCACCTGCGTTTTTGCACCGGAAGCCGTGAGCACCCCGTTGATATACAGGGCTGCATTCGGATCCTCCGTGGTGAACGTGAAATATACGTTATTCACCGTATCGCCCGTGGTGAGCAGATAGGATGTGACATTCGGATCAAATTTATCCGGCGTCATTTTCCCGGTCTTCGTCACATTATGCACAAAAGAAGCCAGACGGCTGCTTCCCTCCGCCGCAGCGGGAAAGGCACAGAAGCACACAAGCAGCGCAGCAGTCAGGATAAAGGCGATTCTCTTTTTCATATTCTCATTCCTCCGATCAATTCTTCAGCGGGCATCCCGCCCGATCATATAACGCCGCGGAACAAGGTTATGTTCCCGTCAACATTGATTTTCAGAACCGTTTTTCCTGTTTTCGCCATCTGTCCAAAGCAGGCGATCACAGGCGGTTCTTGTTACATTTCCTTCAGCAGCTGCTGTGCGCGGAGCACCGCCTCCCGGTCACCGTCGCCGCTCGCCATGTCAGGTCTGCCTCCGCCCCGGGCCACTGAGCGCAGAAGCTGCGCCATATCCGCAGAAACATCCGCGCTTCTCGCAAAGATCAGCCGGTGCCCCGCCCCGGTCACTGCGCACCGTCCGGGCGAAAGGATGTAGCGGCTCACCGCCTCCTGAAGCGCTTTGGGATCGCCCTGTTCCAGATAGAGCATCCCCTCCTGCTTTTCCAGCAGGGAAAGGCAGGCATTCGCCCGCTCATCCCGCAGCTGCTTTTCCGTATTGGAAAGCCTTTCCTTCATTTCGAGAACGGCGCCTGTCAGCTTATCCGGCGAAGAGGAGAGCATTTTTCCGGCTTCCTCCGCCGCCCGGGCACAAAGGCTCACATAGCGAAAAGCCCTCATGCCGCACACAAAGCGGATCCTCGCCTTGCCTCTTGACGGTGTGACGCTCAGGATCTTCATCAGCCCGATCTGCCCGGCGGAGGAAGGATGTGTTCCGCCGCAGGCCACCATTTCATAATCTCCAAAGGCCACAATGCGCACATGCTCCGATACCGTCGGAGGCTTGCGGAGCGGGAGTGCCTTCAGCTCCTCATCCGTCGGGAACCAGCAGTGCACGTGCGCATCCTCCTGAATGTGGCGGTTCACGTTTTCCTCAAGCGCCGGGATCATTTCATCCGTAAACCGGGTGCTTCCGTCCGGCATGGTCACATCGATCGTGGAATCCTCCGCCCCCAGATGCAGCCCGATGGTCATTCCTCCAAAAAGGGTGTACACCGCCCCGGCAAGCATGTGCTCGCCGCCATGCTGCTGCATATGATCAAAGCGGCGCTCCCAGTCGATGCATCCGTGCACCGTGTCACCCACGGTCAAAGATCCCTCCACCCTGTGCCACACTTCGCCTTCCGCGTCCGTTTCCACATCCGTCACCCTTACACACCCGGAAGCGCTCTCAATTACGCCGGTGTCATGGGGCTGACCGCCCGAGGTGGGATAAAAGGCGCTCCTGTCAAGAGCAGCCCAGCAGCCGCCGTTTTCCTCCTTCAACTGCGTCACGCTGGCATCAAATTCCTTCAGATAGGTTTGGTCATAATACAATCTTTCTGTCATCATATTCCTCAAAACAGGAGGCGCCTGCCAGGCATTCCGGCAGGCGTATCCGTACTATTTTACAGCTTCACACGGATCATCGCGGGGCTTGCGCCAGCCAATTCAACGGAGCGCTCGTCCGCCTGGCTTTCACCCACATAAAGGGTGAATTCCCGTCCGCGCAGGGCCTTCACACCGTTTTCGTCATAGGTGGCAAGAGCATCCGGAGAAAGGCCAAGCTCCACCCGGCGCGTTTCCCCCGCACGGAGGAAAACGTGATCGAAAGCGCACAGGGCGCCGTTTACGGGAGCAAAGGGATCATCTTCCGCCTTTACATACACCTCCGTCACCGCCTCGCAGTCAAAGCTGCCGGCATTCTTCACATCAACAAACACCTTTCCGTTCTCATAGACGGCGGAGGAATATTCAAAGCGGGTGTAGGTAAGGCCGTATCCAAAGGGATATAGCGGCTTTCCGGTAAAGTAGCGGTATGTGCGGTTCTTCATGCTGTAATCACAGAAATCAGGCAGCTCCTCCGCATCGTAATAGAAGGTGACAGGCAGTTTTCCGCTGGGAGATACCTTTCCAAACAGAATATCCGCCGCCGCGGTGCCGCCGGCCTGGCCGGGATACCAGCACTGCAGGATGGCATTTCCGTCCTCCACCCTCAGGGCGCTGCCGCTCATGCACAGCACGATGAAGGGCTTTCCGGTTTTTTTGACCGTTTCCAGCAAACGCTTCTGGCTGTCCGGCAGCTCCAGCGTGCGCTTATCGCCGGAAGAAAACTCATTTCCGGTGTCCCCCTGCTCACCTTCAATGGTGGAATCGAGGCCCAGACAAAGCACTGTCACATCCGCCGCTTCCGCCAGAGCAGCCGCTTCGGAAAGACGGTCCTCCGCTTTTGCAAGGCCGCTGGTGCGGTCGCGGTAAAGATGACTTCCCAGGCTGTAATACACCCGCGCCTTTCCTTCCAAAGCCCGGCGGATTCCTTCCAGCACCGTCACATAGCGGGAAGACGTTCCGCTGTAGTTGCCTTCCAGTGCGATCACAGAATCGGCATTCGGGCCGATCACCGCCACAGAAGAGAGGCTGTCGGGATCAAGAGGAAGGATACCGTCATTTTTCAGAAGCACCATGCTGCGGCGGGCCACTTCAAGCGCAAAACCGGCATGCTCATCGCTGTCGCAGGCGGTAAGGGGAATATCGTCATATTCGCTCGTCCCGTCCAGAATCCCCAGACGCACCCGGGTCATCAGCGCCCGGGTCGCCGCCAGGCGGATCTCATCTTCCGTGACCCTTCCTTCCTGATAGGCCTGCATGATATTCAGATAGGTGTTTCCGCAGTTCACATCACAGCCCATATGCAGCGCCAGCGCGGCGGATTCCGGAGCAGTATCCGTCACATGGTGGGAAGCATGAAAATCGCGGATCGCCCAGCAGTCGCTCACAAACTGGCCCTTGAATTTCCATTCATCCCTCAGCACATCCACCATCAGTTTTTTGTGCCCGCAGCAGGGTTCCCCATTGGTACGGTTGTAGGCGCCCATAAAGGCCTCTACATCCGCTTCCTTCACCAGGGCTTCAAAGGCATACAGGTAAGTCTCTCTCAGGTCCTTTTCCCCAACCCTGGCGTCAAATTCATGGCGCAGGTTCTCAGGCCCGGAATGCACGGCAAAATGCTTGGCGCAGGCCGCAGCCTTCAGATGCTCCCCCTCGCCCTGCAGGCCTTTTACAAAGGCCACGCCCATCCGGGCGGTAAGGAAAGGATCCTCTCCGAAGGTCTCCTGCCCGCGTCCCCAGCGGGGATCCCGAAAAATGTTCACATTGGGGCTCCAGAAGGTCAGCCCCTTATAGATATCCCGGTCACCGTGCTTTTGCTGGAAATTGTATTTCGCCCTTCCTTCCTCCGCAATCACCTCGCCGATATGCTTTTCCATATCGGTATCAAAGGTGGCGGCCAGGCCAATCGCCTGGGGAAACACCGTGGCCGTACCGGCACGGGCCACTCCGTGAAGAGCCTCGTTCCAGTAGTTATAAGCAGGAACTCCCAGCCGTTCCACAGCGGGAGCATCATAGCGCAGCTGCGACGCGGCTTCATCCAGCGTCATTTGGTCTACGATCTTTTTTGCCCTTTCAAAAGCTTCTTCATGCGTCATCATCGTCATTCTCTCCTGTTCAGGCGTTCACAAGGGCCTGAGCGGCGTTCTTCAACTGCGCGTTCAGTTCCTCAGAGGCTTCCGCGGAAGCGCCGCGGGTGTTCACATAAAGCTTGATCTTGGGTTCGGTCCCGCTGGGACGCACGCACAGCCAGTTGCCGTCTTCCAGCTCGAAATAGAGCACGTCGGAGTGGGGAAGGTCGATCTTTTCTTTATTTTCGCCCTCCGTGCGCACACCCTGCAGGTAATCGCGCACCGCGGTCACCTTAAGGCCTGCCAATTGCTTCGGAGGCTCGGAGCGAAGGGATTCCATGATCTTTTTCATTTTCTGCACGCCGTCAATGCCGGGCAGAGTGACTGAGATCACGTTCTCAGTAAAGTAACCGTACTTTTCAAACAGCATCTGCAGCCGTTCATACAGCGTGATGCCGTCATGATCCGCGGCGCAGGCTGCTTCGCACAAAAGCAGGGAAGCGTTCACGCCGTCCTTGTCGCGCACCTTCGTGCCGGAAAGGAAGCCAAAGCTCTCTTCAAAGCCAAACAGGAAGGTGTGGCTGCCGGTTTCTTCAAACTGCTGGATCTTTTCACCGATAAACTTGAAGCCGGTGAGCACATCAAACAATTCCACGCCATAATCCGCGCAGATCGCACGTGCCATTTCCGTAGACACGATGGATTTGACCGCCGCGCCGTTTTCCGGCAGCGTTCCGTTCATTTTGCGGGAGGTGAGCACATGATTGAGCAGCAGACAGCCGATCTGGTTGCCGGTGAGGGTGTGGAACACACCGTTCCTGTCTCTCACCGCCACGCCCATGCGGTCACAATCCGGATCGGTGCCGAAGATCACGGTGGCATGAGTCTGATCCGCCAGAGGCTTTGCCAGGGTGAAGGCATTGGGATCCTCCGGGTTGGGAGCCTTGACCGTGGGGAAATTCCCGTCCGGCAGCTCCTGCTCCGCTACCACAGCCACATGGGTAACGCCCAGTTCCCGAAGCATGCGGCGCACCGGCACATTGCCGGAGCCATGCAGGGGCGTATATACGATAGACAGGTCCTTCCCCTTTTCCTTAAGAAGCTCCGGCCTCAGGGAAAGCCCCTTGATCATGTCGATATAGGAATCGTCCACTTCCTTATCGCCCACGTACTGAAGAAGCTGCTTTTCCTTTGCTTCCGCCTCGTTCATCGGCTGAAGGTCGAAATAGGAAAGGGCGCGGATCTTCCGGGTCACGCTGTCCGCAGCCTCGGGCCCCAGCTGTGCGCCATCCGCGGCGTACACCTTGTAGCCGTTATACTGGGGCGGATTATGGCTTGCGGTGATCACCACACCGGCTGCCGTGCCCAGATGCCTTACCGCATAGGAAAGTACAGGCACAGGCCGCAGCGCATCAAACAGATAGGCCTTCACGCCCCTGGCCGCCAGACACAGCGCGGTCTCCTTCGCAAATTCGGCGCTCATGTTGCGGCTGTCATAGGCGATAACGACGCCCTTATCCGCAATGCCCTCTTCAAGCAGATGATCCGCCAGGCCGAAGGAAGCCCTGCGCACGGTGTAAACGTTCATCCGGTTGCGGCCAAATCCCAGCACACCGCGCATCCCTGCAGTGCCAAAGGACAGGTCGGTATAAAAACGATCCTCAATTTCTTTTTCGTCGGTGATCGCTGTCAATTCCTTCTGAAGAGCCTCATCTCCGGAAAAATGCTCCAACCAGGCTTTGTATTCCTCCATATATGCCATTTCCGAAATCCTCCTGAAAAGATGATGCTACTATTATATTGGAAAGCAAAGGTTTTCGCAATATGAACGGCACATTATCCCGGAAAGAAAACCGTTTTTTGTTAAAAATCTGCACAGAGCCCTACCTGAAGATCAGGTAATGCAGTTTTCGGAAAGGAGAAAGCTGATAAAACAGCATCCTGTCCCGTTTCTTCAGTTCATCCGTCTTCACCGGTTTTTCTGCATAATAAGCTTCGGAAAGCGCGGCACAGCAGGCATTCATATCCTGCGTGAAGCGTTTACGGCCCTTCCGGTCAGAAGCTTTCTCCAGACGCAAGCCAAAGGCAAGCAGAGTCTCATCCTTTTCCCTTGTAAAACCGGCTGTGCGGATCAAAAGAAGGATATCCCGGGCATAGATCTCCGCCTTCCTTTCAGGATCTCGGTGCGCACGTTTTTCGGGGCTGCTCAGGAACACCTTTCCGGCAAGCGCAAATGCAGGCAAAAGCAAGAGCAGCCACCAGAGAAAGCTCGCGTCTTTTCCGTTTTCCGCCGCAGCGCCGGTGTTTTCAGGAGAAGGAGAAGGCGGAGACTGTTCTTCCCCGCTTTCCGGACCGTGAGGGGAAGGCGCAGGCGTTTCATTTGAAGCGCTTTGGGGGTCAGGGCTTGGAGAAGGAGGAACGGGTTCCTGAGAAGGCGGAGGGGTAAAAACGGGGTCCTCCTCTTCCCGATCATCCGGCTTTTCATCCGTTCGGGTCTCGTCCTCTTCTTCCCCGTTTCCCGGAACCGATTCCACCGCAAGCCAGCCAAAACCGTTCAGGTAGATCTCGCACCAGGCATGGGCGTCCTCGCCTGTCACCACGGCTGTACCGTTTTCCGGCCGCGCCAGAAAACCGGTGACATACCGGGCAGGGATGCCCTCAATGCGGCACAATAGCGTCATGGCGGTGGCAAAGTAGGTGCAGTAGCCCTCCCGTTCCCTGAGAAGGAACCAGGCGCAGAAATCCAGCCCCTCCGGAGGAGTGCTCACGGTAAGAGAATAGGTGCAGCTGCGCCTGAGCCAGGAAGCGATGTTCAAGGCTTTTTCATAAGGCATTTCGGCATTGCCGGCTGCCTCGCGGGCAATATCATAGATCTCCTGCTGGATATGGCCCGGCACGGTCAGGTATTTTTGCGAGACAGCGGAAAAATTCTCATCCTCCGTGCGGGCCGCAAAGGCGACCATGCGCCCGGTAAGCGCTTCCCCGGCCCGGAAGGGAAGATAGGAGACCGTGTAGCGGTCGCCCTTTTCCAGATTTCGCGTGATAAACAGCTCGCTGCCCTCATTCCAGTAAAGCACCATGCGTTTGGAGGCAGTCACAATGCTTTTCATGTGTCCCGGAGCATAAAGGGTGGTGGTCTGGGGAGATAAAAGCTCCACCTCTACGCTTTTTTCTTCCGGAGGGATCACTCCGAGAGGTCTGTCCGCGTCAAATACCTCCCGGCGCAGCTTTTCCGTTCCGGAAGAAGAATAAGGATAGCGTCTGGTCCCCAGGGTGTCATACCAGCCGCGGCCGTTATACATATCCGCCGCCACCGCCCTGAGATAGACCTTCTCATCACATTTTACAAGCATCACCGGAGAGGGATCCGGCTGCGCGGTGCCGCCCAAACGGTCATTGAGCGGAAGATATCCTTCGCTGGACAGGGAAAAGCTGTCCCTTCCGGATGTAAAGGGCAGGTGATCCTGCACCGTTTCCCGCACCAGGTCGGCCTGCTTTTTGACAGGTTCCAGAACAAGGCCGCGGGGAAAAAGAAGGAAGGAAAGCAGGAGAAGGCCTCCGGTCACCAAAAGAGCCGGGATCAAATGCACTTCCCCGGAAAAAGCCATCAGCAGCCCCATACCGCCAAGATAAAGCAGAAGGTAAGGGATCAGGTCCGCTTTATCTCCGGTCATATACGCTGCCGCAAAAAGAAGACCCATCCCCAGAGCAGCAGCAGCCCCCACGGCTCTTTCACGGCAGATAAAGCCGTAAAGCAGCCCGCAAAGCAGGGAAGCCAGCGTGCACAGATGGTCCAGAAAAGGCAGCAGGCTCACGCTTCGATCCATAAAAGAAGCAAAAAGCGCCCTGAACAGCTGTTCCAGTTCAAAAAAAGGCCCTTTTCCTTCAAACCAGGCAATTCCCGGCAGCAAAAGAAGAGCAAGCAGACCCAAAGGACGAAACCGGGGCAGGAACCCGAGCACAAAGGGGAAGATCGCCCCCAAAAAGGTGTAAAGCAGCACCTCCTGCACATCGAACACCCCGGACAGCCCCGTGAGCAGGGAAAAAGCCGTTCCGCAGGCACAAAGCATGGCGGACGGAATCGCGGGTCCATCTTCCCGGATACATTCAGGCAGGCGAAACATAGCACACCTCCACCAGGTTCCGCTGCAGCCGTTCCACAATGGAAAGCAGCGCCTCATCATTCTCCCGGTCGGTCACCAGATACAGTATCGTGCCGGGGCCCGCCCTTCTCACCGCCACAGCCGCTTCCGCCACGGAGGGCGTCAGCACGGCCGTCACCAGTGCGACCGCGCCCACACTGCTTAAATGCCGGGTCTCGCGCAGGATAAAAGCGGCATAATCCGCATCCTTCATGTACATTGCTCCGGCCAGCATCTCCAGCATCGTCTCCGTTTCTCCGGGCGCAGTACCTTGAAAGCCCTCTCCCTGCGCACCGTAAAGCGGAAGCCGCACCGGACCTGATAAAGTCAGCCGTTCGCTGGCAAGAGAAGCCGCTGTTTCAATGATCGCATCCCTGAAAAGGGCACTGCGTTCCGCATCGCCCGCAAGGGGGGTCTGATCTATCAGGATCAGCATTTCCGGCGGAGAAAGCATTTCATAGGTGCGCACAAGCAGGGCCTGACGCCGCTGAGAAAGCTTCCAGTGCACACGCTTCAGAGGATCCCCGGGGCGAAAGGAACGCACCCCCTCCGGGCTGGTAGTATCTTCCCTGCCACGCCGCAAGGATGTGTTTCCCTCTTCCCCGGAAAGAAACGCGGTCTCCTCTATGGGAAATGTGCGCGGAAGGGAAAGCAGATTTTCCCGCAGCTTTAACATTTTTTCTATACGGATCAGGCCGAACAGATCCGTGACAGCAAGGCTAACCGGCCCGGACGGGAACGCCCCGGTATGACGAGCCGGGGCCTCCGACACAAGCTTCTGCTCCCTGAAAACACGAAGTGAAACGATTTCCTTCCCGTTTTCTCCCGCAAGGCGCCAGGAAAGCTCCGCCTTCCCGACCGGCAAAGGAGACCTGGTGCTCACCAACGTGTGAAGCCTTGCGAGTTCGCCCCGACGGAGCTTTGTCCGCTCCATCTGAGCATGGACCCGGATGGATAAAAAGCACCACAGCATGCTCACACAGGCATACGCAAAAAGCAGCGCCGCAAAGGTCGCCGCAAGATACATCAGGTCGCTCCCGGATGAAAAAGCGCTCAGAAAAAACGCCATGCACGCCGTCAGCACGGCCCATCCCCGCTTCGTCATGCTCTTTTCACCGGCACGGGCACAACAGAGATCACCTCTGACAGGATCTTTTCCGGCTGCACGCCCTTCACACGGGCATCGGGACTGAGCACCAGACGGTGACACAGCACCGGGAAGGCCATGCTCCGCACATCGTCCGGGATCACATAATCCCGCCCGGAAAGCAGGGCAAGGGCCTGTCCTGCCTTAAGCAGGGCAATGGAACCGCGGGGGGATACGCCCAGGCGGATCAGGGGATGCTCCCGCGTTTTTGCGGCGATCAGAGCCACATATTGCCTCAGTTCGCGTGAACAATACACTTGACCCAGCTGCTCCTGCATCTTTACGATCTCCTCCGCACTGCACACCGGGGAAAGGTTCTGCATCGGAAAAGACGGGCCGGTGTAGCGTTCCAGCACGTCGGTCTCCTCCTCCACTGTGGGATAACCGATGCGGATACGCATAAAAAACCGGTCCATCTGCGCTTCCGGCAGGGGATAGGTGCCCACAAAATCCACCGGATTCTGAGTAGCCAGCACCATAAATGGACGCGGAAGCAGACGGGTCACGCCATCCACAGTCACCTGTCCCTCCTCCATTACCTCAAGCAGGGAGGATTGGGTGCGCGGACTGGTGCGGTTGATCTCATCCGCCAAAACGATCTGGCTCATCACCGCGCCGGGACGAAACTCGTTTTCGCCGGTATGCATGTTAATGAGGGTGTAACCCGTCACATCCCCCGGGGTCACATCGGGAGTAAACTGGATGCGGCGGAAGCTGCACTGGAGAGACTTTGCCAGTGCGGAAGCCAGCGTGGTTTTCCCCACTCCGGGCACATCCTCAATGAGCACATGTCCGCGGCAGATCAGGCAGATCAGCATCAGGCCGATCTCCTCCTCCTTGCCCACGATCACTCTGCCAATATTGCGCCGGAGCGCATCAGTCAGCCCCACAGCGCCTGTCCCTTCCATGTACTGCATTCGAGTTCTCCTTTTTCCGGTCTTCTCGCGTTTCTGATCCGGCCCTTACTGAATTATACACCATCGATGCACTTTTTGTAAAATATGCTTCACATTTTACAAATCATATTGTTACAGCCACGAAAAAAAGCACCGTGATCTCTCGGTGCTTTCCATCGGTTCAGTACCGGTCGTAATTTCCTACATCCGCCACGTTCCACTGATACTCTCTCAGGTAGCGGGCTTTATAACGGTTTGTCACTACATATTCCCAGGCCCGGTCTTTCGTCCCGTTCGGACGGCGGGTATGATAGGAACGCAAGCGATACTTCCTATGATCCGCCAGGCCCGGAATATCCTCGCTGAGCAGCATCGTAAGGGTCCTCAGCTTGCGTTCATTCAGAAAACGCAGCCCGTGATCCGCCATACGGAAGCAGGAAAGCACTTCAGGAGGCCGGATACCGCGAAAAATGATCTGATCCCGTTCCACCAGGATCTGATCGAGCCCATACTTTCTCAGCCGGCGCACTTCCTGACCCAGGTTCTGATAAAACAGACTGTCCCGCATCCGGCGGATCCGAAACTCCTCCTGCTGCTGTTGTTTTTTATCCGTTACAAGCAGAGCCGCTCCAAGCAGCACCGCTGCAAAACAGCCGACAAATACCCAAATCTCCATGGGTGAAACCTCTCAGACACAAGATATGGTACATATTAGCATAGGGTCTATACATTATCAACAAGTTTTTACACAGTTAATAATTTGGAAATACATTTTTTGATTCCCGTAATTTTGGTACAAAGTTTCGTAATTTTGGTAACAATTGTGTAACATTCGTAATAATTATCGTTTTACGGTAAATTTTAATTGACACTCAGTTATTTCGGTGCTACACTGTCCCTTGACGATTCCCCCATCCCCGGAACGAATGGGGAGAAAACCGATTATTTTCATAGGAAGAAGGCCAGAAATGATGAACGGAACCGTATGTGACCGCACAAACAGCGCACACATTCCCTCCTTCAGCCTGCGCGACGGGATCTCCCTTTTTTTCTCCTATCTGATCTCCTACCTTGTCGTGCGCATCATCCTTCGCAATGAAGAAACCGAAAGAAACCTCCTGTATTTTCTGCCGTGCCTTACCGTTCTTTTTGCCATTTGGGTGCTTTATGTTTTTCGGGGCAGAAAAAGAACAGGAGACTGGATCGTATGTCTTTCAGGCTGCACAGGCATATTGCTGCAGTGGCTGAGCAAAGAGCAGCTGCTGCCGCTGAAGCTTGGCTTCGTCTGGGAGGGTTCTTTTATGCCTCCGCTGCTGTTCTGCCCGGTGCTGGCATCCCTTTTTGTGCTGGAAACGGGAGGCCTGGCGTGTTTTCCCCAAAATGGCCGTCTTTTTCCTCTGGATCTTTTCCGTTCCCTGTTCAGCTTTCCTCTTTGTTCCTTTTCCTTTCGGCTCCGCACCCTCTTAAGGTGCGCAAAATGCATCCGCGGCAGGCTGAACTCCCGCTCCCGTTCCCGCTTGATGTACGGATTGTGTACAGCCGGGATCTCACTTATTTTCCTCGTGATCGCAGTTGCCCTTCTCCGCTCTGCCGATGCGGGTTTTGACGGGCTGATCCGCAGGTGGTGCAGCGCCGTGCGCTTCGAAGGGGCAAAGAAGCCCCTGCTTATCTTCCTGCTGAGTCTTCTTCCGGGAGCCCTGCTTTTCGGCCTGGTGGAAGGAGCCCGTAATGCAGATGACGCACGATTCAGAAATGAGGAAAACGGCCTGATCCGCAAGGCTGCACACCTGCGCCGCCTTCCCTCGGGAGTCTGGAACACGGTGCTGTGCCTGTTTTGTGCTGTGTATCTGTTGTTTTTCGGCATACAGGCAGCAGAGCTGATCCCCGCCTTCATGACCAACCTGGCTCCGGGTTCCTTCACGATGGCAGATTATGCAAAGCAGGGCTTTTTTGAAATGTGCGCCCTGAGTGCTCTCAATTTTACTCTCTTGGCCACGGATGCCCTCACCTCCGACATTCCCGTACGCCAAAGAAGCTTTTCACGGGTGATGTTTTCCCTGATCCTCGCGGAAAACATCCTGTTTGTGCTTTTAGCCCTCCTGAAGCTGTTTCTCTACCTGCAGGCCTTCGGTTTCACCCCGCTTCGCATGCAGGGAGCCTTCGGCATCACGGTTTTGCTTGCAGGCTGCATCATGAGCCTTATCTGGCTGCATTCCGGCAAGCATACCGCCCGGGCCTTCATCCGTTTCACACTGCTGCTGCTCACCGCAACTCTGTTTGTGTGATTTCAGGCACGCAGTATTCCCTTTCAGGAATTTGGGGCTTGACCCATTCCGTCAACGCCGCTACAATCATGATAAAGAAAGGCGGTGCGATATCATGAAACGTGATCCTCATGCCCTGCTCTGTTCGTTCCTTCGTGATCGGGAGCAGCTTCCCGTCACCGGAAACGCCCTGCTCGTAAAGCAGGGTGAAAAAGAGCTTTTCCGCTGCTATACCGGAAAAGCCCAAAGAGATACCCTCTACCGTGTATATTCCATGACCAAACCGGTCACCGTGACCGCCGCGATGCAGTTGTTTGAACAGGGAGCCTTTTCTCTGGATGAACCCCTTTCACGCTATATTCCGGAATACCGGGACCCTACCGTTTGGGATGAAGGCGCCCGCTCTCCCCGTCCTGTTAAAAATCCCATCCTGATCCGGGATCTTTTCCGCATGAGTGCAGGCATCACCTACGGCGGCGGGGATTGTGAAACTGCCCGGCAGATAAGCGCGCTGCAGGACCGTTTCTCGCATGCTTATCCCGGCGAAAGCTACCCGACCCTCTCCTTTGTGCGGGAGCTTGCCGGCATCCCCCTGGCCTTTGAACCCGGAACCCACTGGCGCTACAGTCTTTGCCACGATGTGCTGGGCGGGCTCATCGAAGTGCTGAGCGGGCAGACCCTGGGCGCTTACATGCATGAACATATCTTTTCCCCGCTCCAGATGAAGGATACCTTCTTCCGCTGCCCGGAAGAAAAGGCGCACCGCATTCTTCCGGCGGACGCACCGGGCTTTGGTGATGAAAAATATCAGCCCTCCGCCCGCTACGAAAGCGGCGGCGGCGGGCTGCTCTCCACACTGGATGACTATATGACCTTTGCGCGAGCCCTCACCCGGGGCGGGATCGGCGAAAACGGGCAGCGCATCCTGAAAAAGGAAACCGTGGAGCTGATGCGGCAGGATCAGCTGACCGATTCCATGAAGCAGGATTTCAACTGGGATTATCTTCACGGCTACAGCTACGGCCTGGGGATGCGCACCCTTCTTTTCCCCGGAACCGAAGGCATTCCCGGCACAAAGGGCGAATTTGGCTGGTGCGGCGTGCTGGGCACCTGGGTACTGATGGACCCGGAAGAGGATCTCACCTGCGTGTATATGCACCAGCGCTTCCCCAACCTGGAAAAACAGGTGCAGCTTTCGCTGCGTCCCATAGTGTATGCCCTGATCGGGAAAGGAAACGCGGAGGAATAACTTGAGCAAAAAAGCCGACCCGGTCTTCCGGGAAAAGGATCTGTTTTCCCCTGTTCGCCTCTTTTTTGAGGCTCAGGGGTTTGTTTGTGACGGCGAAGTGCAGGGGATCGATCTTTATATGGAAAAAAACGGTCTCACTGCGGCGGCGGAGCTGAAGCTCAGCCTGGATTTCCGGGCCGTGCAGCAGGCTGCTCTCAGGCAGAAAACCGTGGACGCGGTGTTCCTGGGGATCCCGTTTCCCAGGGATCTGCGTTCCCGTGCCTTCCGCGACAAGCTGTATCTGCTCAAGCGTCTCGGCATCGGCCTTATCTGCGTATCTGTAAAAACTGGAAAGGTCGAAATGCTGATCCCCCCTGCCCAAGCGGAAACGGAGGTTTTCAAACAGCGCAACCGGCAGATGCAGCAGCGCATCCGCGAAGAGTTTGCCGCCCGAAAGCTGCGCTGCAACCCGGGAGGAGTGAATCATGAACCGCTGATGACCGCCTACCGGGAAAAAGCCCTGACCGTGCTGGGCGCCCTGGAAAAACTGGGTGGGGAAGCCTCCACCCGGGATATCCGCAGCGTTTCCCGCATTGAAAATTCCACTTCCATCCTGTATAATGACCATTACAGCTGGTTTATCCGTGCGGATCGGGGGCGATACCGCCTTTCCGAAGCAGGAAAAGACGCGTGTATTTCCTATAAGAGAGAGATCAGCCTGCTCCTATCTCTCCCGGAAAAAGAGTAATACGAATCGTATCATAAAACAGTTATAAATAACGGGGTTGAAATCAAAAATAAGAAAACGATAATGACATTAAAAAATTCCATATGCTGTCATGCATATCCGGAATTTGGATGGGAGGAAAACCTTATGAAGCAGTTGCGGAGCAAAGTGATCGTCTTGATAGCCGCTGTAGTCCTGCTGGGCGCTCTGATCCCGTGTGCCCTCGCACCTGCAAATGCAGGTTCCATGGGGATCACGACAGCAGGCGGAGTCAAGTTCCGCAGAACCCCCAGCACAGATGCGCCATACTGGTTTACTCTGCCAATTAACTTTCAGGCAGAAGTAAAGGAAGTTCGTCACATCACAGGCGTCACCTGGTACAAGCTTGCCATCAAAAAACCGGATGATCCAAATTCCCATATCTATACCGGATGGGTTCATGGAGATTTCTTCCGATATATTGATGATGCAGAACCTGCTGCTCCGAAAACCGGAGATGAAAACAGCCTGACGCTGCTGATGATGCTTCTGCTTGTCAGCGGGGGCGCGATCCTGTTGATGTCTGCCCGGGGATCAAAACGGTATTAAGGCAGGTTAAAAACAATGCAGACGGGAAGGATCTACCGTCTGCTGTTTCTTTCTGTTTTTCCGAGGCGGCAGCCTTTTTTATTGCATCCATGTTCAGGAAAGAAAGGATACCACCGGGCGGACAGGTATGATTCTCAGTTTGTACAAAGAGCGGCAGACGAAAGAGTGGGCTATAAAAAAACGCCAGGGATGGGATCATCCATCCGCAAGCCGTTTCGATAGGAGGAGTGAAAAAGATGAAGTGGTTTTGCACGCAAAAGATGTCATGGGGAAAGGTGATCCTGCTGGCGGTGGCAACGGCAGTTCTGACTGCTGTGTTGAAGCTGCTGCCTGTTTTCAACAACACCTCATTTCAGGATATTGCCATCAATCCGGAATGCTGGATCTTATTCGCGGTTTTCATCCTTGTCAACTGTATGCGTTGGCAGGAAGCGGCGATCAAGACCTTTGTGTTTTTCCTGATCAGTCAGCCGCTGATCTATCTGATCCAGGTCCCTTTTTCAAAAATGGGGTTCGGACTTTTTCAATACTACCGGTTTTGGTTCATTGCCACCGTGCTCACTTTGCCCGGCGCTGTGATCGCTTATCAGGTCAAACGAAAGGATTGGCTCAGTGTTGCTGTGCTTTCAGTCGCGCTGGCTTTTCTCAGCTATATGGCTGCCACCTATTTCTGGTCTGTCAGGGCGGGCTTTCCAAACCATCTGCTGAGCCTGTGCTTCTGCATCCTTCTGGCCTTCTTCTTCGTTTTCGCGCTGCTTGAGCAAAAAAGTCACCGGGCTGCCGCCATCGGCATCATCCTGGTCAGTATCGCCGTATCCATGCTCCTCCATAAGCCGACTTTCTCACAAACGCTGCATTTGGGCGAAGGAAACTGGACCTATACGCTCGATGATCCGTCCATTGCCGGAATCGTGCTGGAGCAGGATCATTCCGTATCGGTAACCGCAAACCAAAAAGGGACCACGCTGCTTACCTTTGTCAACGAATCGGGAGAAAAAAAGGAATTCTATATCACCGTCAGCGGCGGAAGCGTGTATATCAACGCGATCGACTGAGCAGCCGATACGTCCGCCTGGGATCCGAACGACCCTTTCCCCCAAGGAAAAACAATATTCGCATCCTTTACAGGAATGCCTTGAAGGCGTCAACTGTTCTGTACAGATAAACCAGTTTCACGATGCTGACAACAGCAAGGGCGATCGTGGCAAGCAAAATTCCGATCACCCCAACGCTGGGAACGATCAGCAGCCCCAGGATCATAAAGCAGAATAAGGCGATCATGATGCCAAAGCACCACTTCCAGAGGATCATCCATTTTTTTGATAATATTTCGTATACATCCGCAAGCACAGCGGAATGGGCTTTATATTCATAATACATTCCAATCGTGTCCACGATCAGGGCAGCCAAAGCCCCTTCCGGAAAATTTCCTGTTCCTTCGGGAAAAACAAAATCCAGAACAATCACAGCGGCACAGATCAGATTGCAGATCCCTGCTGTGCGGTAACGCGCTTCCTCTGAGGACAATCTGATCAGGATCAAGCCATAAAAAATGGGACAGACAAGATCCAGGATCTGCCCGATCCGATAAATATCGGGATAGGATTTCATGACCGCATCTCCGGTCATCAGGGCAGTAATGGCATTCGGAATGAACAGCCAGAATAAAAGTCCCAGCCATCTGCTTAAAAACCTTGCTCTTTTCACCATCAATTTTCCCTCCCATTCGATCCTGTTTTCAGGGCTTGATCCCGTTTTCACGGAACGCCTCCAGCGCCATGAGGCGAATCTCCCTTTCGATCATCCAGCAATCCTGAATATGGCACCGACTCTCAATGCGGATCGTGGCCGCCCGGCCGTCGGAATAGATAATGCCGGCCACACGGGGCGCTTCTTCGATCAGAGAGGATCCCCGGTCCAGCTCCTTCATCGCGTTTTCCAGCACCTGAAGCGCAGCCCGGTAATCCTGACCGTGAGCCACAGTGATATCCACCAGGGCACATCGGTAGTCCCTCGTCATGTTGGTCACGGTGCGGATGTCCCCATTGGGGATCACCTGCACGTTCCCGTTGGTACACCTCAGGGTGGTGGTGCGCAGGGCCACGCTTTCCACCGTGCCGGTGGCCCCGTTTACCGAAATGATATCGCCCACCTTCACATAACCGTCCATCCACAGGAACATGCCGGAAAGGATATCCTTCACCATGGTCTGGCAGCCAAAGCCGATAGCCACGCCGCCCACGCCCGCCACAGTGAGCAGGCCGCCGATATCCACCCCCAACGCGGAAAGGGTGATCAGGATAATCAGAAAATAACACACATAATTGAACACGCTTAGGATCAGCGTTTTCACGGTGCGCTGTCCCGAAGGAGCGATCACATGGTTGGGATCGTCCGGAACGGACACCATGTGCTTTTCCGGATGCCGTTTTTCATACTGCCGGCAGGCCGCGGCGATCAGCTTCCTTCCCAGACGGATCACCAGAATGCCGATCACGATGATCGCCGCGACCATCCCCACGGACTTCAGAATCTGATGCAATGTCTCAGCCCCCTGCTCAATATGCTTTTCAAGGGTCCCGTTCTCCGCATTTTCAGCACAGGCGCTGCCGCACAGCAGCAAAAGGGCAAGCGGGATTCCCATTCTTCCGATCATTCCGTTCCTCTCTTTCTGTTTTTCTTCAATTCCGGATGCGACGCTGCATCCAGGCATGCCGAAGCCCCGCTGTCAGGAGCACCGCAGGCGAATTCCAGTAGATCGCGATCTCATTGGTATCGGCGGAGGGCATTTCATCCAGCCAGGCTTTGGCCGGGCTCGTCCCGGGCAGAAAATGTTCCTTTGTCGACGGAAAATTCATCCGGGAATTGGGGCCGCCGCTGACCAAGCCGGGCACGGGCGCTTCCACCCCGTCTGCACCGGAGGGGCGGTGATGGATATTCTGCGGGCTGTGTTCGCCGCACCCTGTCACAAAGCACACATTCAGGGCATTCATGCCGGTCATATACTGCTTTTGCGCGAGGGCGCCAAAAAGCATCTCTACATTTCCCGTGCGCTCATATTCCGTAAGCATGCAGATGCCCCGGCTCAGCACCGGCAGAATGCTGCCCCATACATAGCCGTTTTCATCCAGGGCAGTGCCGTATCCCGAAGAATGCGCAAGCTGAAGGCATTCTTCCGCTCCCATCATCTGGCACCGGAGCACCCTTTCCAGAAGGGCCTTTGGCAGGGCTCTGTCCTTCAGCTTCAAACAGCACAAAATTCCCAGGCCTTCCACCTCGCGCCAGCCCAGATGGTCCGGCCGGAAAGCGTCGCTCATCCATTTTTCCATTTCCCTCAGGTCAAATTCCTCCCCGGCAGCGGCAAACAGCTCCGCTTCCATCCAGAAGCATTCATCCTGCATATCATTGTCGCCATACCAGCCGGTGCGCACGCCGTCCGGGTTTCGGAAGCCTGCAAATTCAGGATGCTCCCGAATATAATCCCTGCCCTTTACAGCTGCGGAAAGCAGCTTTTTTGAAAAGGTGGCGTCATAAGGCTCAAACACCCGGGAAGCCAGGGCAAAGCATGCGGCGGAAGCGGCAGTGGCACAGTGGGAGGGCGGAAAAACATACTCCGTTTCTGTATCCTGCTGCGGCATAATGAAGGGAGCAAACAGTTTTTTTGTCACCTTGTGATACACCGCTCCGTCCGCCCTCTGCATTTTGAGCATCCATTCCAGCTCCCAGCGGCATTCGTTCAGAATATCCGGCACCCCGTTCCCGCTTTCAGGAAGATCGTGCGCGGGGCTGAATGCATCGGGATAGAGCATCCATGCATAGAGCAGGTGCCCCACAGCCACCGCCCCGGGGCCGGTATAGCGTCCATAGTCCCCGGCATCATGCCAGCCGCCGCTGACATCGATCCTTTCAGACGGATCTTCATACAGCAGCGCTGGCGAAAGATGGCATCCCGGATGAACATACGGCCCGGCAAAAGCGCACTTCAGTTCTGTTCCGCAGCGCTGAAAATAGAAGCCGCGGCACAAAAGACGCAGCAGCTCTTCCCAGGGGCTTTGCCCCACCAGAAGTTTCCGTTCGTCATTTGCAAAGCAAAGGCGGTATGTACCCTCCGGAACCCCGGGAAGCGAGAGTATCTGCACCGGCTCCCCCGAAGCGGCATCACAGGCACAATCGTCTGCTTCAAACGTATAAACGGCCTGCCCCGATTCATTCAGCAGCACGCCTTTTCCTGCTCCAAGCACTGCAAACACGATCGGTTCCTGGGCAGGCACCCCGGTCTGATCGATCCGGATACGGCTTTCCATACGCGTCTCCTCCTCAGAAAATCAACAGCAGCAGCATCGCCGCCGCACTGCAGCAGACTGCCACAGGGAAAAGCCCGCAGTTTTTCCACGCGAGCACGATGCCGACGACAAGCGCCGCGAGGCCCGGCCAGGGGGTGCCTGTCGCTTCCATAATGGCAGGAAAGGTCATCACCGCCAGGGTCACATAAGGCACATAATGCAGAAACGACCGGATGAACCGACTTTTGATCGGTTTTCTGAGCAGGGTCATCGGCAGCACCCGGATCAGGAAGGACACTCCTGCCATCACCAGGATATACACTTCATTGCTCATCCTGGTTTTCCTCCTTCACCGGGAAGAGCACCGCTGCCGCCCCCGCGATCACCACGGTGAGCACAAGTACCCGTACGCCCCCGCTGATCTGCTTGATCCCCGGAATATTCGCGCACAGGAAGCTGAACAGAAAGCTGATCCCCACCAGAGAAAACACCACCCGATCCTTTCGGGCCGGGGGAATGATGATCGCGATGAACATGCCGTAAAGCGACACTGCCAGGGCCTGCACCAGCTTCACAGGTAAAAGATTGCCCATCACGATGCCAAGGCAGGTGCCTGTCGCCCAGGGCAGCACCGAGCTGGTCGCCAGCCCGTAGGTATAAGCCGGTTCCAGATACCCCTTTCTTGCGATGGATGCCGCGAAGATCTCGTCGGTAATGAGCGCCCCCACCATCAGCCGGTGGCCGGTGCCAAGCTCAGGATCCACCCTCTGGCTGAGGGCGCAGCTCATCAGGATGTATCGGCAATTGGCCACCAGGATCATCAGCGCCATCATCACCAGACCGCTTTGCTCCGCGATCACGATAAAGCCCGCATTCTCCCCCGCCGAAGCAATGGTGAACAGGCTGGCAAAAAAACCCTGCACCGGGGTAAGCCCGGCATTGCGGGCCGCAATGCCCAGGCTGAAGGCGACAGCGAGATAGCCGCACCCGATGGGGACCCCATCCCTCATCCCCTGCAGGAAAATACTGCTCGCTGCCTTCTTCATTCTGCATCCTTCACTTCGTTTTTGATATCCTCATAGAACGCGGCATGCGCGGCTTCCATTTTGGGCTCCACCCAGAAAAGCAGGATGCCGCAGGTAAGAATGCCCAGCAGGATCCAGCCGATATAGCTCAGATCCAGGCAGAACAGTTTGCCCTTTTTCCCCTTCATCAGGTCCCGGCTTGCATTGACCGCCTGCGTTCCCGTCATCTGCGGATGATCCGCCAGAATGTAGGGGGCCATGGAATAGCTGTAAGTGGCAACGATGCCGGGCACGATCAAAAGCAGCGACCAAAGAAGGATGCGCAGTGCGGACAGGATATAGTAGGCAATCGTGGAACCGAAGTTGACCCTGTCGCTGAACCCCCAAAGTAAGTCGCTGAAGTTCATTTTCTTTCCCCGGATGAGGTTCATAAAGGCAACATGGATGCCCAGAGTGAGCGCTCCTCCCAGGATCAGACTGCCGATCACACCCACGACCGTCAAAAAACTCAGGCACAGGGAATACACCAGGATCAATCCGATCGCGGTGCCGTAATTGCCCTTCAGTGCTTCCGCCGCCTGGTCACGATACTCTTTTGCCGTTTTCATCATTCAAATCTCCATGCCGGTGCGGCACCGGCACAAATAGGAATGAAAACGGGAGCCGCAAAATTACCCGCTTTCTGGTAAAATTGGCTTGAGGGAGGCACACTACAAAGCACGGGGAGGTGAGTTGCACGCAACTCATCAGCTGC
>JAZLIA010000139.1:0-25853 GCA_045617125.1 Clostridia bacterium
ATCCACATGACAACCGCAGAAGCGAAGGTAAATAACGAGACCGATGAATATGCTACCCAGGGACCACTTGTCGTGCTCTCCCCAACAATTCTCTTTTCGACCAATTCCTCCGCCGCACATAATATCATTGAACTAAGTGCAAATATTATCCACATTTTTTACTATCTTCTTTTCTGTTTTCGTAATCCAAAGCTTATTTTACACTGTTTCTTTTCGAAGCAGAGGATGTTTCCAAAGCTGATCCGATATCCTCCAATTAATAAGCTTTTCAAATTCACTTTTAAATCCGTGCCCGAATACCATCTGAGTGAAAAATTCCCCGTTGGTGTTTCCCTCGATGATACACCATCCATTCGTTGAATAGGCGACGTCCCAACCGATATAACGCAGAGAAGAAAGCTCAAGTGCCGCCTCCGTCAGCATTTCGAGAAGTTTGTCCCATTCAGGAAGCTGAATCCCTTCAAATACCAGTCCTGAACAAGGGTGTTTTGTAACCACATTTCCAAAGTAATTATATCCTCCGGAAGTTATTTTCCCGTTTTCCTTATCAATAGCACAAATGAATGTTTCTGTCTTCTCATAGTCAATCCCCTGTTCGTTTTTTACCATTTTTCCAATTGTCCTGAATGCTGGATACCAAATTTCAACTCCATTTTTTGTCAAAATGGTTGTGCAACGGATGGGCGACAGAATTTCGCAATTAAACGGCGGAACCGTTGCCTTGTCTTCAAGTAGCTCTTCAACAATAACCGCAGGCTTAGAAATACTGCCCGAATCAATTTTTGCAAATTCCGTAGCGCTTTCAATAAGTTCAGCCAGCAGAGCACTGTAATCGGTTATTTCATCAGCATTCAGCCAGCGTAAGCCTATTGTCAGATACAGATTGACGGGCTTTACAATCACCCTGCCATGTTTCTTTACAAAATCCCGAAAAAGATTGAGGTCTTCCTTATCGGATACGAGAATAGCTTCTCTTTTATAGTATTTTTTCAGCTTCAGATATGCCTCATACTTATTATCCAGTATATGGATATCATTTTTTTTATTAAGAACAGCGTAATATTGAAACCGATTATCCCATGTCAGATATTCTGATTTTTCAGCGTGAGTTTTATCCTTAAAACGATATGTATGTTCTTCTTCAGGATTTACTCCATACATCCAATGATCATAAATATATTGATAAATAAAATCCCCGTCATCGGTATAATCTCCACCAAACACAGAAAAAGTATAACGAAGACTTTCAAGTGCTTCATCTGTATACAAATATCGTTTTTCTGAGACAATTTGCTTACCTATTTCTATCATCTCACAAGGCACATCTGTTATTTTGAGCTCCATTTTATGCCTCCCTATTAGTATCTTTCTTCACATATGTCAGCTCAATATTATAACCGAGCCTGTCCATCATCTGCACAAAGGTGTTATTGACAACGTCACCACCTTTAATGATGCGATTTACATATGAGCTGGTAGTGCCTACCTTCTCAGCAAGCTGTGCCTGGGTTATTCTGTTTTCGATGCATTTAACTTTTACATCAACTTCTATATTGTTTTTTACCATCTTCCACCTCGTTGAAAGAACTTTCACATATAGGACAATTTATTATAACACAGATTCATGTGTTTTTCCATGTTTGAATTATGAATTTTCTCGCACAAAACGCAAAAAGCAGCCACCCGCTTGTGTAACAGGTGACTGCCGTATTGTTCTGCTTTTTGTTTATGCTGCAACTTCGATCTCAAGTCCGCTTCTGAAGAGGACTGCCATCTTCTCGTCATAGACCGTGACCTTTTCAATCAGTCTTCTTGTAAGGGCATCGGAGTACTCGGTGAGAAAATCGTTCTGCTCGTCCAGGAATTTCTTCATGTCCTCAAGACGCTCGATCCTGTCCTGCTCCAAAGCGCTGTCGGTAAGAAGCTTCTGTTTTTCTTCCCGGAGCGTAATGATCTCATTTCCGATTTCATCGGCTTTGACCGTATCTCTTTCGTTAGCAAGAAGCTCGGTCTGCTTTTCTTTTATCAGTCTGTCGATTTCGGCAGCCTTCTCATCCGTCCCTCCGCTGATAACCGAGCGGACGTTTTCCGTAAGTGCCGGAATGACTCTGTCCTTGCAGGAGTAGATTTCGTTAACCGCTGCAACGACCGCACTCTGAAGGTCTTCTTCTTTTATCGTTCTTGCATTGCAGTCGGGACCGCCTTTTTCAACCCTGCTTACGCAGCGCCATACCGTCGATTTGCATCCACGGTTGTTCCACTTGATCCTGCGGTAAATGTCCCCGCAATGACCGCAGAACACGATGCTTGAAAGAGCGTACTTTCCGCTGTAGACTCTTTTCTTTCCGCCGGAGTTAAGGTTCGCCCTTTCCGCCATATCCGCCTGAACCTTAAGGTAGACCATCTTGTCGATGATTGGCTCCTGGCTTCCTTCCACATAGTACTTCGGAACCTTTCCGTTGTTGACCGCTCTTTTCTTTTCCAGGGTGTTAACCGTGTAGGTTTTCTGAAGAAGCGCATCACCGATGTACTTTTCGTTGGTAAGGATCTGCTTGAGATTGGATTCATGCCAGCGAGGGTTTCCCGCACCGTTTCTGATGCCGTCAGCCTCAAGACCCCTGCGGATGGAGAGAAGGCTTTTCCCTTCAAGGTATTCCGTGTAGATCCTTCTTACGATTTCAGCTTCTTCCGGAACGATGATGAGCTTACCTTCCTCATCCTTGGTGTAGCCGAGGAAGCGGTTATGGTTTACCTGCACCTTTCCTTTCTGGTTTCTGTACTGGATTCCAAGCTTTACGTTTAAGGAAAGCGACTCTGATTCCTGCTGGGCAAGAGATGCCATGATGGTCAGCAGTACTTCGCCCTTTACATCAAGCGTGTCGATCAATCCTGTTGTCACGACCCCCTGTTATCTAATCTGTCGCTACAACTATACCCCTTTTTCAGACGATAGCATTGTTGTCAAAACATAAAAATAAGGGTCTCGGCTTATCCGCCCGGAAGCAGCATTATTACCGAAACCCTTTGATTTCAAGGCGTTTTCGCCCTCTTTACTTGTTCACCCTTGACATCAAACATACCGTCTCAACGTGTTCAGTAAAGGGGAACATATCCACAGGTTGTACCTTCTCCACTTGATAGCCCATACCGGACAGAAGCTTCACATCCCTTGCCTGAGTATGTACATCGCAGCTTACATACACCACCCGGGAAGGAGCGCATTCCGCAATGGAACGCAGCACGCTCTCTTCTGCCCCCTTACGGGGCGGGTCCAGCATGATCAGGTCCGGTTTCAGGCCCTGCTTTACCAAATACGGGAGCAGTTCCTCCGCTGCCGCAGCATGGAAGGTCACATTCCCGATCCCGTTGTTCAGGGCATTCATTTTGGCATCCTCAATGGCAGGAGGGACGATCTCGATTCCGGTCACATGCCCGGCATTTTTAGCCAGACTGAGCGAAATGGTACCGGCCCCGCAATACAGGTCCACCGCTTCCTCATCCGGCTGGACCGACGCAAAAGACAGCGCCACACGATAAAGTTTTTCCGTCTGCACCGGGTTGATCTGAAAAAAGGATAAAGGGGACAGATCAAATTTCAACCCGCAAAGGGTGTCTCTCAGACGCTCCTGTCCCCACAAAAGACGGCAGGTATCCCCCAGGATCACATTGTCTCTCCGCCGGTTCACATTCAGATAAACGGATACCAGCCCCTCCACACCGGAGCGAAGCATGCCCACCAGTTCTTTTTCATGGGACAGGTTTCCCGCAGCCACGATCACGGCCATGCAGCTTCCGCTCTGAGACACACGGGCCATTATGTGCCTCACCAGCCCCTGCCCTGTTGCTTCATCGTAAGGCGGGATACCGAATTTATTCATCCACTGCAGGGTCAGCTCCACGATCCGGTTTCCCGAAGGCATAGAGATCCTGCAATCCCGCACCGCATTCACCCGATGGCTCCGGGGCGCATAGTAACCGGCAAATGCCTTTCCCGTTTCCCCGCCAACCGGCATGGATATCTTATTCCTGTAAAAATAAGGCTCATCCATGCCGATCACCTCCGGCACCTCCACATCCATGCCGGCAATATGAGCAAAGGCATCCTTCACCGTTTCCCGTTTCATACGAAGCGTGGCCTCATAGGTCATGTGACGGCAGGTGCAGGATCCGCACTGGCGGTAATACGGACAATCCGGCTCCTGTCTGTCCGGAGACGGCGACAGCACCTCCAGCGCTTTGGCATAAGCAAAAGTCTTCTGTGTTTTGACGATCAGCGCTTTTACCCTTTCCCCAGGCAGTGCATTCTCAGTAAACACCGCCATTCCTTCATGCTGGGCAAAGCCGCTTGCTCCGGCAAAACGCAGGATATTCAGCTCAAGCTGTTCGTTTTTCCTGATCATGTTTCCTCCGTTTACCGGATAAGCCGGGCTTCCATATAATAGCGTTTCTCATTGGCTTCTCCCATGGAAAAGGTCTTCCTGGGCAGAGGGCCGTGCTGCTCCACGGAGGGAAAAAGACGGTCCTTCGGCATCGCGGGCAAAAGAATACCCGTGCTGTGTTCTTCCCTTGCAATAACGCAGCGCACCGCATCCTCACCATGCACATAATCGATCCTGGCTCCGGCCCTGTCCAGAAGAAGCTGCACCGTTCCAACGGAAAGGGTATGAAGAGGCTTTCCAAAGCGGATCGGCCGGTCTCCTCCCCTGCTGACGATCACCGCGTCCGGATCATTGCCGGTTTCACAGGGTTCCGCCACGGCAAGAATCTTCATCAGTTCTTCATCGTCCATGCCGAACACCACCCGATGAATGGGTTCAAACACCAGGGCATCATCATAAATATTATTGATCTCCACCATGGCAAACCGGGCCGGGTGCGTTTCTCTTTCTTCCCCGGAAAGGCTCTCCTTCACCTTTTCCCAATGGGCCTTTGCCGTTGCCAGGGAATGATTTCCGTCTCCCACAGCCAGGAGGATCCCGTTTTCACCCGTATGGGCTTTCAATGCCGAAAAGGCCGACAGGATCCCTCTCAGATCCTTTTCGTTTTCCACAGCATATCCCCTCAAATGCCCGCCGGACAAGATCAGATCCTGATCATAGAGCAGGGGAAGCCGCTCTTTTTTATTGATAAGAGGTTCCAGCACCGTGTTTTCAGGATCATTGATCAGAATAAGAATGTGAGAAAGCTCCAGCGCCGCATCCTTTCTCACCATGAGCCGGGGCGGGATCCGTTCCTTTACGGTTCCTTCAGTTGGACGGATGGGAGTTAAGCTTTCTTTCTCATAGCTGTACTCTTCCAGATCCACCGTGCAGACCAAACCTGTCCTCACCCCGGTGGAAATCGTTCTTTCTGTGAGAATCATTCCGTTCACATGTCTTGAGAGAACATTTTCACTTAGATACCTTTCCATTTCAGCACAGATCGCAGGCGCCTTCACATCGCTTTGCGCAAGATCGCATTCCGGCAGGATAAGGCGAAGCGCCGAAGGCATAGAACCCACGATCCTGTCCGCTTCCTGCCATTTTTCCTTTTGTGAGGTATACTGGTCACAGGCAACCACCGGCCACAGGGGCAATAAAGAATCCCCGGGCAAAAGAAAATGACCCGGCTGCAGGAGAAGGTTGTTAAACATTCCGTTAAGCATGGCATTCCTCCGGAAACAGGATTGATGGTATGCTTATGATAACCCTTTTATCCCGCAGGTGTCAACAGCAGCAGCTATCCGGAAACAGCAGGTAAAGCTTTCTTCCGAATGTATTCCATACGAAAAAATATCCCGGAAGTCACATATCCAAAATGCATCCCATTGACAGGGAACAGAACCATGATTATACTCAAATATGGGGATGACTTTACCTGTCTGTGCATTTTTTTGCAGGAACATAACTGACCCTGCTGAAGTCCCCTGTGCGGAGGAAACCGATGAATAAAGAAGATCTGAAGTATTTCAAAATTATTTCTCTCATTCAGTCTGCGATCAACAAAAGTGAAACCTGCTATGATGCTATCAAAAACGGGATCAAAGTCATAACGGACAATACCTGTGCTGACTATGCCGTCGTATGGCATTGTGAAGGAAGCTTGCTCCACCCCTACTACTGGCTTTGCCCGTTCGATCTGACAAGCGTGACCCTTGATACCGGAAAAGAACCCGTTCAGGAGGTTCTGCATCAAAACAAAACAGCAGCGATGCTCGATTTTTACACTGAAGCATCGGAAGATATGAAACAAAAGCTAAAGGGGATCGACGTAAGATCCCTCGTGATAGCGCCTTTTCATTTTGACAGCAAGGACGAAGGCATCATTTTCTATATCAGCACTGCAAACAGATTCACCGATGACGATATCAATGTTTTTGAGATCCTGTCGATGCTGATGGAAATGTCGCTGAATGAAACGCAGCTTACCTTCAGCCAGTGGCAGAACAGAAAACCCCTGATGAGCTGTAAATCCATATGCAAATCCTACCAGAATGGCGAAGTCAGGACGCAGGTGCTGAAGGGGATCAATTTTGATGTGTTCGAAGGCGAGTTTCTTTGTCTCCTGGGAGAAAGCGGCTGCGGAAAATCGACATTCCTGAACATTATCGGAGGTCTTGAGAAGGCCGATTCCGGTACTTTCTCATTTCTCGATAAAGAATATCAGGATGCTTCAGAGGATGAGCTGACAGAATATCGCAGAAAAAATATCGGGTTTGTATTCCAATCCTACAATCTGATGCCGAACCTGACAGGCAAACAGAATCTGGACCTGATCGGAGAACTGGTGGAGGATCCCATGGATTCGCTGCAGGCGCTGGATATTGTCGGCCTTTCAGATAAGGTAAACCATTATCCTTCTCAGCTTTCAGGCGGCCAGCAGCAAAGGGTCTCCATCGCGAGAGCCATTGTGAAAAAGCCGAAGGTCATCATGGCGGATGAGCCGACGGCAGCACTGGATTATAAAACGAGCATTGAAGTTCTTCAGGTGTTTGCGGACGTCGTAAAGAGCGGAACGACCCTCATCATGGTAACGCACAATGAAGAGATCACCAAAATGGCAGACCGTGTCGTTCGCTTCAGAGACGGAAAAGTATACGAAGTTACAATAAACAGAGATCCCAAAGAGGCATCCGAGCTCGTCTGGTGATTCCTTAAAAAACTCTTCCTCCCTCATTTTCCGAAAAACTTTACACGCATTGAAAAATATGCTAAAATATTGGATGCAGTGGGTATTATGATACCCAAATTTAACAGAAACGGTGTAATACATTGTCAGAAAATAATAATAAAAAGAATAAAAGATCCATTATCCTGAACGCGATCATGGTCGCGATTGTCATCCTGATCGTCATTTTGGTGCTCGTCCTCAACGGAGATATCGAAGTCACCCTGAACACCCTGGCCAATGCCAAACTGAACTGGGTGCTTTGTGCGTTCATCACATGGGTGGCCTTTACTCTGCTGGATGCTTTTTTCATGCAGGCCTTTTTCATACAGCAGGGCATCGGGATCGCCTTTTATAACAATATTTTCGTTTCCCTGATAGGCATGTTTTATTCCAATGTCACCCCGGCTGCCACAGGCGGCCAGCCCATGCAGGTGCTTTCGCTCAAGCGCAGAGGGGTGAACCCCGGTGTTTCCTCTTCCGGTGTCGCCATCAAGTTTTTCTGCTGGCAGACGGCTCTGCTGTTTGTGGGAACGATACTATGGATCTTGAATCCTTCCGCACTGGACCTGACCACCAAGCCCATTTTCTTCATTATTTTGGGTTATCTTCTTAACGGAGCCGCTGTGGCAGTGGTGCTGCTGCTGGTAATCCGCCCCAAGGTAGTCGAACGGCTGGTGGAGCTGATCCTGAAGCTGGGAAAAAAGCTTCGTCTGGTACGGGATGTTGAAGCTTCCAGGGCAAAGCTGGAAAACACGATTCAGGAATTCAATGCCAGCGTGGACATGATCAAGGAGCATCCTTTCCAGCTGATCCGCCTCATTCTGATCGAAGTATTACAGGTGATCGCCCTGATGAGCATCACCTACTGTGTATATCGTGCCGTAGGTCACAATGAAGTAAGGTATGTGGACATCCTCACGATCCAAACCCTGCTTTATATCGCGGTCTCCTTCTTCCCTCTGCCTGGCGCAGCCGGCGCCCAGGAGATCGGCTTTTCCGGTTTCTTCAAGGGTATTTTCGGAGAGACCACCGGTGCGGCCATGCTGCTGTGGCGTTTCTTCACCTATTATATCATGATCATTCTTGGCCTGGTCGGTGTGCTGGATGATTCTGTTTTCGCGATCCGCCTCCGCAGAAATAGCAGGAATGATGCCTCACCTGAATCTTCTGTCAGGAAAGGAGAAAAAGTTGAAAAAGAAGGATCCCATCACCCGGACGCTTGACTCTCTCATGCCTTCCCGGCACGCCTTCCGGAAAAAACTGATTGAAAACACCCGGGAATCGCTTTCCTCTATACTGCCGATCTCCCTGCTGGTGATCATACTGAGCTTCCTTTTTATCCCGGTGGAGCTGAGTACAATGAGTCTTTTTGTGGTGGGTGCGCTGCTGATGCTTCTGGGAATGGGGCTTTTCAACCTTGGAGCCGACAGTGCCATGCTTCCAATGGGCAATCACCTGGGCGGAAGGATGACGCGAAGCAAAAATATCGTATTTATCAGCGTGTGTGCGCTGCTGCTTGGCATCCTGATCACCCTGGCGGAGCCGGACCTTTCCGTGCTGGCCGGTCAGATCAGCGGTGTCTCCTCCCCGGTGCTGATCCTTACGGTTGCGATCGGTGTCGGGCTTTTTCTTGTGGCAGCACTGCTGCGCATCCTGTTTGGCATACGTCTTTCCCTGGTTTTATTCATCCTGTACGGTATCGTATTTCTGCTTTCCATTTTCATCCCGCCGGAAAACCTGGGGCTGTGCTTTGATTCCGGCGGCGTCACCACCGGGCCGATAACCGTTCCTTTTATTCTGGCCCTGGGTGTGGGCGTCAGCAATGTGCGCGGTGGAAAACAGGCGCAGGATGACAGCTTTGGCCTGGTAAGTCTCTGCAGCGTGGGGCCCATCCTCGCAGTAGAAATTCTGTGCCTTCTTTGCCCCGGCCTGACAGCCTCCGTTTCTGATAACGGGATCAGTGCCGGGCTGCTTACCACACGGGATCTGACGCAGGGCTTCCTCTCCCTCTCTCCCGGATATCTCAAAGAGGTACTGATCGCGCTTTCACCCATCACACTGTTTTTTGTTGTGTTTCAGTTGCTGTTCCTGCATCTGCCGAGTAAAGAACTGAAAAAGATCGGGGTCGGCATCCTTTACACCTATTTGGGTCTGGTTCTGTTTTTGCTGGGAGTCAACGCCGGTTTTCTTCCCATGGGGCAGGTGATCGGCAGTTCCATCGCAAAAAGCGGAAACCTTCGTTATGCGCTGATCCCGCTTGGAATGCTGATGGGGTTTCTGGCAGTGAGGGCCGAACCCGCTGTTCATGTTCTGAACGCGCAGGTAGAGCAGATCACCTCCGGTGCAGTCAGCCGCAGTGCCATGATGCGTACGCTTTCTCTTGGCGTTTCCGTATCCGTAGGTCTTTCCATGCTGCGGGTGCTTACCGGCCTGTCGCTGATGTGGTTCATTCTTCCCGGCTATGCGATCGCTTTGATCCTTACCTTCTTTGTGGATCCCGTGTTCACCGCTATCGCTTTTGACTCAGGAGGCGTTGCCTCCGGGCCGCTTACCGCAGCTTTCATGCTTCCAATGGCTATGGGAGCCTGCGATGCCTTAGGCGGAAACATTCTCGACAATGCCTTCGGGCTGGTCGCACTGGTAGCCATGACGCCGCTCATCGCCATTCAAACGCTGGGCGTCATCTACCGGATCAAGACCCATACCCGTCCCAAACCCTCTCCCGCCATACCGGAAGACGACGAAATCATCGATATCTGATACCGGAGGAAATATGAGCCATTCAATTAAAATGCTGATCACGATCGTAGACCGCGGAAAAGGGCAGACCGCTGCTGACCTGCTTACGCAAAGCGGAGTAAAGGAACATACGATCCTTTTGGGCAGCGGCACTGCGCATAAGGATCTGCTGGGCTTTCTCGGGCTGACTGACACGGCAAAGGATGTACTGTTTTCTTTTGTGAACAGCACAACGGGTAAAAACGCGATCGCCCGTCTGTCCAGGGCCCTGGATATGGACCGGCCTGGAAAAGGAATCGCCTTTTCAGTCGCTCTAAACGGCGTTGCCGGCCCGAAAACGCTGGAAGCCCTTACCGGAACCCAGGAAATAAGTTCGGCTGAGGAGGATATAGGGATGTCTGAAAACACACATGACCTGGTCATTGCCATCGTAAACCGCGGTTTTACCGACGCGGTCATGGATGCTGCCCGACCGGCCGGTGCCCGCGGCGGCACCATTTTGCACGGACGCGGCGCATCATCAGGCGAAGCCAGCAAGTTTCTGGGGATCACTCTGGCGCCGGAAAAGGAACTGGTTTTGATCCTGGTAAACAGTGAACACCGCAACAGCGTAATGAAAGCCATTGCTCATGCAGCCGGGTTAAACAGTGAAGGACACGGCCTGGTCTTTTCTCTTCCTGCCGGGGATGTGATGGGCGTAGCACGCGGAATAGATTTTTCGGAGGCATCATTATGAAACAGATCCTTTCGATCATGCTTGTTTTATGCATGTTGATGGGTATCACTTCCGCCTTTTCAGAAGAAGCTCCTGCCGTAACAGAGCAGTCGGTCACCCTGACCCCGGGCACAGACTGGCTGTGCCCTATCGAAACATTCAGTGCCTGGCAAAGTGATGACCCGGAGGTCGTCTCCGCGGAAGGCAGTGTGTTCACCGCCCTCAAAAACGGCACCGCCACCCTCACCGCGCTCAAAAAAGGAGGCGGGCTGGCTGTTGTCACCGTCACGGTTGAAGGCACAGAGCTTCCCGGCTTAGTTCAGGATGCGATCGCCTACGCCCTGAACGAATGGGAAACAGTCGGAATGGAACGTCTGCCCAGGTGCAACAAATACACCCTTTGGTATTCCAACGGGAACAAATATGAATACGGCTGGTGTGCTGCTTTTGAATGCTACTGTCTCTATCATGTGGGCATTCCCATGGTGGAGTGGACCGCCTGCGAACCGCATCCCGACAATGAGGTGTGGAGCGTGAAGGCAAACGGCGTAGGCAAGGTCGTGGAAGGATTTCAGAAGATGGGCCGTCTTACATTCACTCCCCGTCCGGGTTATCTGATCGTTTACGGCAAGAAAAACAGCGGCAACAGCATGCATGTGGGTCTGATCACGGATGTGAAGGAATTGGGCGAAGAAAAGTTTCTTGTATACACGGTCGAAGGCAACATGGGCAACACGGTAAAACGCTATTGCTATGTGTATGACCGTAAAAACGCAGATGAAAGCCGTGCGAACGAACGGATCAAAAAAAAGGATAACAGCGATCCCTATCCCTATAAGGTATATGACAACTACTATGCACCGGATGAGGAGTACCGGACAGACCCGGACACCTTCAAATATGACAAGCACGAAAAAGACTGGTATGTTTTTCGCATCTGTGCAACCTGGCTCTGACCCCGGTTTTCCAGCCGCCCTGTCCGGCGGCCTCTTTTTTTCCGAACCGGGTTGCTTCTGTGCGCATCAGAAGAATTATCAAGCATATATCAAGATATATGTTCCCATTTAGGTTGTTGCAGCCCTGATTATGTCAAGTTATTACCTTATGTCAAGTTATGAATGTGATTTTTTACTGGTTTTTGTCGTGATATGATTGACATTTGCATCATGATATAATAAAATGACAAACGGTTCTGAGAATGGAGGAACAGAGCATGTTGATGATGGATGTGCGGGATGCCGCAAAAAAGTGGCAGATGAATGAGCGGCGTGTGACCATGCTGTGCCGCAATGGAAAGATCCCGGGAGCAAAAAAGGACGGAAAATCCTGGTGCATCCCGGCAGACACTCCTATCCCGCCCGACGGAAGAACGAAACAGGCAAAAAAGATCCTCGCCGGCTCCGATGCCGGAAAAGAACAGAAGGAGAAAACAAAAATGAGCAGATATTTTGGAACAGATGGCTTCCGCGGAAAAGCTGGCGTGGATCTCACCGCCGAGCACGCTTTCAAAACCGGCCGCTTCCTTGGCTGGTACTTCATGACCCATCATGAGGGAAGGGAAAATGCCCGTATCGTGATCGGAAAGGATACCCGCCGCTCTTCCTATATGTATGAAAACGCTTTGGCCGCAGGCATCACTTCCTCGGGTGCAGATGCTTACCTGCTGCACGTGACCACGACCCCCTGCGTGAGCTATATTACCCGTACCGAACATTTTGACTGCGGCGTGATGATCTCTGCCAGTCATAATCCCTTCTACGACAACGGCATCAAGCTGATGAACGCTGAAGGTGAAAAGATGGATGACGAGATCCAGGATAAGATAGAGGATTATATCGACGGTCACACCGGCGGTATTCCCTATGCCACCGATGAAAAGATCGGCCCCACAATCGACTTCTATTCCGGCCGCAACCGCTATATCGGTTACCTTACCGGCATTCCTGCCCGTTCCTTTGAAAACACCAAGGTCGCTCTGGATTGCTCCAACGGAGCCAGTTGGATGATCGCACGCAGTGTTTTTGACGCATTGGGAGCCAAGACCTATGTGATCAACAACACCCCGGATGGCACCAATGTAAACCAAAACTGCGGTTCCACGCACATTGAAGCCCTGCAGAAGTATGTGAGGGCCAACAAGCTCGATTGCGGCTTTGCTTTTGACGGAGATGCCGACCGCTGCATCGCTGTGGACGAATACGGCGACGAAGTGAACGGCGACGTACTGATATACATTGCCGCCAAGCACATGAAGGAAAAGGGGCAGCTTCCCTCCAACACCGTGGTCACCACCATCATGAGCAATTTCGGCCTCTACAAGGCTCTGGACCGCATTGGCATCCAGTACGAAAAAACTCAGGTTGGCGACCGCTGGGTTTACGAAAACATGAAAGCCAACGATCACATGGTGGGCGGCGAGCAGAGCGGTCACATCATATTCCGCCGCTATGCTCACACCGGCGACGGTTTGGTCACAGCCCTGGTGATCATGCAGATCCTCACAGAAACGCATCTTCCCCTTTCTGTGTTGGCATCCGAATGCAAAATGTATCCTCAGGTGCTGAAAAACGTGATCGTGGATGATAAGGACGCCACAATGAACGACGAGCTTGTTCAGCACACCGTTAAAGAATGCGGAGACGAACTGGGTGAGCGGGGCCGTGTGCTCCTCCGCAAAAGTGGAACCGAACCGGTGCTCCGTGTGATGAGCGAAGCCGAAACCTTCAAGGATTGCGAGAATCAGGTGAACCGTATCATTGATTCCATGAAGCAGTCCGGACACCTGATCCGCGTGAAATGAGAGGGAAAGCCCATGAAACTGACGATAAATGACCTGTATGATCTTACCCACACGAAAGCAGCAGAATACCTGAAGGGCTTTCATTATCCCTGGGAAGCCCTCGCTGGCATCAAGGAAATGATCATCCAAATAGGCAGTGCGCTCCCCGAGGATGAATATGATCATCCCTCTGAAAATGTGTGGATCGCGAAGGACGCAACGGTGTTTCCCACAGCCTATATCGGCAGCCCCTGCATCATCGGCCACAACACCGAGGTAAGGCAGTGTGCCTTCATCCGCGGAAGCGCTCTGGTGGGTGACAACTGCGTTGTAGGCAACAGCACGGAGCTGAAAAACGTGATCATTTTTGACAATGTGCAGGTGCCGCATTACAATTATGTAGGTGATTCCATTCTGGGCTACAAATCCCACATGGGAGCCGGTTCTGTTACCAGCAATGTCAAATCCGACAAGACCCTGGTGGTCGTAAAGAATGAAGGAGAAAACCTTCTCACCGGTCTTAAAAAAATGGGAGCCATGCTGGGCGACTATGTAGAAGTTGGCTGCAACAGCGTTCTCAACCCCGGTACGGTGATCGGGAGGAATTCCAATATCTATCCCACATCATGCGTGCGCGGTGTCATTCCCGAAAACAGCATTTTCAAAGCCCCCGGAAAGATCGTTGAAAAGCACTGATAATAATAAACAATCATATATAAAGGAGATAAAACCATGCGCGTTATCGTTGTAAACAGTTATGAAGAGGGCGCCGTTGCCGCCGCGGATATCATCGAAAAGCTCGTTCGCTCCAACCCCACCTGCACCCTGGGTCTCGCAACCGGTTCCAGCCCGGTCGGCATGTATAAAGAGCTTGCCCGCCGCTGCAAAGAAGAGAACCTGGATTTCAGTCAGGTGCATTCCGTGAACCTGGATGAATACGTCGGCCTTGAACCCACTCATGACCAGAGCTACCGCTATTTCATGGACAGCAATCTCTTTAATCACATCAACATTGATAAAAAGAACACCTACGTTGCCAGCGGCATCGGCGATCCCGATGAAAACCTGAAGGAATTCAATGCGGTTCTGGCCAATACGGATATCGACCTGCAGGTCCTCGGCGTAGGACCGGACGGACATCTGGGCTTCAACGAGCCGGGAGACACCCTGTATGACCATGCTCACATGGAAACCCTGGATGAAAGCACCATTGATGCCAACCAACGCTTTTTCGCAAGCCGGGATGATGTTCCCCGCCGGGCTTTCACCATGGGCATGGGCGATATCATGAAAGCGAAGACCCTTCTGATGATCATCAGCGGCAACAAGCAGGATGCGGCCACCAAGCTGCTCATGCAGGAAAAGATCGACCCCCACTGCCCTGCCACCTTCATGCGCATGCATCGGGATGCCATCGTGATCATTGAGCGGGCGCTCGCGGACAAGATCGGTTATCAGGGCTGATCGTGATATATGGAACGTATCGCGCTGTTTGATTTTGACGGCACATTGATCCCCGGTGACAGCATCGTGCATCTGATCCGCTTTGCCGCAAGGCAAAAGCGGATCGGGCCCCTGCGCGTACTGCCCGGGGTGTTTTTCGGTCTGCTCTATAAGCTGCATCTTGCCGATGAAAGCTCTTCCAAGAATGCCGCACTTTCGTTTCTTCGGAAAATGAAGGCGGAAGAACAATCTCTGCTCATGCAGCGTTTTGTTCAGGATCGTTTGATCCCCCATATTTACCCAGAAGGTCTCAACCGCATCCGCGAGCTTCAGAAAAACGGCACCCGGGTGTGGTTGGTTTCCGCCTCCACCGATCATTATATGCCTATGATCGCGGAATATATTGGCGCAGATCTGCTTCTTTGCACTCAGACGGATCAAAACGGAAGAGTCATTCATAACTGCAAGGGGCAGGAAAAGGTCCGCAGGGTCCGTCAAGCCCTTTCTTCCATGCCCGGTGCTGTCATTACGGAAGCCTATGCCGACAGCAAAACCGACCTTCCCATGTTTAAGATGGCAGAAAAGGCCATCGCTGTCAACCCCAAACAGGAATTGAAGAAAGAAGCCCCGTATATGGAAACACTTTTCTGGGAATAAAAAGCATCCGTTCTGTGCCGTCAAATGCCAGCCCGGATGTGCAAAAAAATCAGATCCTTATTTTGCTCAGAACGCAGAGGCGAAATACCCTCTGCGTTTTCTTTTTATACGAATCTCCCGCGCCATGACCAGAACATTGACGTTGATCAATTGAGATCCCGTTCCAGGATCAGGATGCTGAGCTTATTGGTTCTTAGCATATTTCGGAAGCTTTCGGATCACAGCGATCAGATAAACGACCATCACGATGAGCAGAAGGAAAGAGACGCATGATAAAACCTGCTGCGCATAAATCTGGCTTCCCAGCAAACGGTTCCCTCCATTCTGCATTTTGGAAACGACGAGTCCCCCAACAAGCGACACGAGAAAACCCACCACGCCGCCAATAGCATTTTTCGCGCCAAGAGCACTGGAGAAGCGACTCTCTTCCACATAATCATAGGCGATATTGAAAAGGGAGGAATTGACGCCTGCCATGGCGATATAGTAGCACAATATGTATACAATGTAACACCAGCGGCTTCCGGGAAACGTGAACATATTCACAAAGAAGCCAACCGCGGCAATGGATACACACAGAATGAGCAGGTTACACCAACCGCTTTTATCGGCATAGCGGCCTGTGAATGGACTGACCAGCATACGTGCAAAGGAACCAAGCATGGCGATCAGGCTGACCTCAGTCAGGCTGAACCGCATCTCGCCGATCAGATACGTGCCCATGAAAGGCGACGTCATGTAAACCGCCGACTTCCAAAGCACATCCAGCACGATCAGGCGGCGGATCGCTTTGTTGTTCATAAAAAAGCGGATCATTTCCCGGAGCCTTCCGCCCTGATTTTCAGCAGGCGGAAGAGTTTCATCCTCCACGCAAAGCAGGGTAAGTAAATGCAGAACGGTAACCGCGAAAATCGTTACACAGCAAATCGCAAAACCCGTTTGTCCTTTGCCGATCAAATTAAAGTGATCAACCATCCGCCCCATGCCGAGTGAAAAAAGCATCCCGCCAATGAGCGAAACCATTTCCTTTCTCGCAGTAAAGCTACCGCGCTTTCCGCTGTCTACAAAGGACATGAGCCAGCGATATTTTGCAGGAGAAGCGATATTGTACAGAAAATATGCGCTGAGGATCAAAACGACAAAAAGCACAGTCTTTCCATTTGAGGAAATGGGAACGGAAGGCACCAGATACAGGCAGCCAAACAGCAGTTCGTTGAGCAGAGTGAATACAAAGAGCGTTTTCCGTATTTTTCGTCCCGGTTTTTCGACAAGCCCTGAAAACAGCTGAAAGAAACAGGTAAGGCTCACGATGCTTGATAAGACCCCAGTCAGAGCGTCCGAAACACCAACCTGTTTTAGTATCGTTGCAAGAAAAGTTTCCGTAACCAGAAGCGAGACCATATATTCAGTAAGTGCCTCGAAAATGTAGGCAATGTTGGATTTTGTGTATGAACCCTTCATATTCACTCTCCTAAAACAGATTCGCAGCAAGTCAGCAGAAAGGCAAAAATGTGATCTCATCTTTTCAAGGATGCCTTACGCAACAGGGTCCATGATGATTAACATCTCCCTGCCATCGGCGCATCACTTTAGCATTGTCAAAACAGTTTGTCAAGGCTCACAGCCAAAAGGAAATGATTGCCTGTTTATCTTGCCAGAATTGCGACACAGACAGCCTGTTTATTCAAGGGTGTGCGCAAATTGCAAGCAGGGTTTGCAGGATATTCGATTGCTCTTAAGGCCAAAATATGTATAATAAGAAGTGAGTATTGAAAAAGGTACGGATAAAAATTTGAAACGTGAACGATTTGAAAGCACAGAAAAGGTTCAGGGCTTGGGAAAGAGGTCTGTTCGCTGGCGTTTTGTATGGATCATGCTGGGCGTGTTCCTGATCGGAATGGCGGCTCTTTTGCTGTATCACCGTTTTTCCATGAACGGGCTCATTGAAGATAAGATCGAGAAGCTGAGCAGTGAAATGGTGATCAACTGCTCAGCACTGGATGATGATATCTACATGACGAGTGCGATCCCGTCCGCCGTGAGTAAATCCGATTATTATACGTTTATCAAAAATAACCGATCGGAGAAGCTGGACCGCAAGTATTACACGGTGCTGGAGTTTATCCGTGAGGACTTTGCCAATCAAATCTATCTGCGCGGCTCCGCGTCTGAAAACCTGCTCTATTTTCGCGGAACGTGCAGCATCTGCACGACCAGGCGCATCTATCCTGTAGCAGAAGATTGCTTCAAAAAGGGTCTGCTGTTTGAAAACACTTCTCCCGAGGAGTTGATCTTAGCGCTTCGTGGCACGCACGGCGTTCAGGTGCTCCCGTCGGAATGGATCACATCGGAAGACGGACAAAAGCGGCTGTTTCTTCCTGTTATTATCAGAAGCAGCGGAAGCTATATCACGATCATGTCCCTGTATGAGAAAAAAGCGTTTACGGACGCGCTGAACATTTCCGGGTGGAATGAGGCGGATTATTCGCTGCTCGTTTTATCCCAAAACGGCACGGAGCTGTTCGCCTCAGGTTCTCTCGGGGAGGTGGGTGGATACACTGTAAGCGCTCCGCTTGGCAAGCTCCGCTGCAAGATCATATTAACATTTTCCCCGAAGATCATCACCCGCACACTCGAAGCATCCCGCCTGCGCGGATTTCTGATCATCGGTGTCTCCCTCATGCTGGGGCTGCTCGCTGTATTTCTGCTCAGCGAGGTCTCCGTACGGCCGATCCGCCGCATCGTCATGAACTACGGTTCAGGCACGCAGGGCAAAGGCGGCAACGAGATTGACCGCATCGAGGATCTGCTTCTTTCATCTGAACAGCAGATCGGGCAGCAGCAGAAAATGCTGCAGCGCAACATGCTCCTGCTCGCGCTGAACGGCACCGTGCTCGCCCCGGAGGATATGGAACGCCTGCGCTCCTATCTGCTTCCCGAAGGCGGAAGCTACTGCATTGCCATCATTCACGGCGCGGCACGATCCATCTGGAGCATTTCTACAGGATCACTGGACGATGAAAAGGATCTGTTCAGCGCCGCGATCAGCTCGGTCGAAATCGGCGTGTATATCCGTACGACCTCGGCGGTAAAAGAGCTTGCTGATTTTATCAACCACAGCAATCTATTGTATGACGATGAAACGGACAAGCTGCACTGCGGCATCAGCCGGCCCTGCAGCGACTTTGATCATTTCTACGACGCGCTGCAGCAGGCGCGTATGGCCGTTCCGATGAACGGTGGGTGCCGGATCTATGATTCCGCGGCGGAAAATCACAGCGCGGGCCTGCGTCTCATGTACGAACGGCTGTATTCCCGCGTGATCGCGGTCAATCAGGATCAGGCATTGGAGGCGCTGGAGGGCATAGGAGCCCAGCTCACCAATCATAACCGCCATGAGGTATTCTATAACGTGCGCTTTTTCCTGCTGAACGCAGCCGAGGAATTCGGCATGGAAGGGATCGAACAGATCCTGCCGCGCTATGAGGAAAAGCTTCTGCCTGTGGAGAACTTCGATAAAATGAAGGTCTTTATGAAGGCGATCCTCGCTTTCCGTATTGAAAAGGAGGAACAGAGCCGCATCGACCGCCGCAAACAGATCGTGGATCGCATCCGCGACGGTGCCTCAGAACCTGATATGTGCGCACAGAAGGCGGCGAATGAGTTCGGCCTGTCCGAACGGTATCTATATGATATCGTTCGCAGCGAATGCGGCATGAGCTTCAATGAATTCCTAACACAGGTGCGCATGCTCAAGGCGAAGGATCTTTTGTATACTTCCACAATGACGGTCAACGAGATCTCCGCTGCCTGCGGCTATGACGTGCCCAGTACGTTTTACCGTCTGTTCAAAAAGTTCTACGGCGTTTCACCGAAACAGTACGCGGAAAACAGAAATGAGAGCGAGGAAGAAGCAGAATGAAAGTGATTTTTCCGCTCCTGCAAGCGTGATAACAGGCATTGCAACTATACATTCCGTGCTTGTGCAGGGTACCATATAGTCAACACCGGATCACCCGGAAAAAACAAGAAAGAAGGGATCCCCATGAAAAAACTTGTAACCCTGTTTCTGTGCCTGGCTCTTCTGCTGAGCGCTTTCAGCTTTGCCGAAGAAACCGCGAATCCCTACCGCATCGTTCCCGAGGGTGAGGAAGCCACCATCAGCACCGGCGTAATCAGCAGTGCTCTCACCGAAAGCTACGAAGACAACACCTTCACCAAGAAGATCGAAGCCGATACCGGCCCCAACATCGAAGTGATCCCCTATTCCAGCGACAAGGCTGAAGCCGTTACCCAGCTGAACCTGGACCTGAGCGCCGGTAATAAGGTGCCCGACATCCTGTTCAACTTCACCATGGACAACGCGGTCATCAACCAGATGGGCGAAGACGGCTACTTTGTGGATCTGCTTCCGCTGATGGAAGAATACTGCCCCAACTTCTGGGCTGCGCTGGAAACCATTCCCGAGTCCACCCGCTATGACATCGTAAACAAGAGCAAGGACCCCGTGAACGGCGCCATGTATTGCTTCCCCACTCTCGAAGATGGCACCTATGAATCTCTGGGCTATCTTGGACAAATCAACAAAGCCTGGCTGGATAAGCTGGGACTCAGCATGCCCACCACCGTGGATGAGCTCTACAACGTTCTGGTCGCGTTCCGCGATCAGGACCCCAACGGCAACGGAATCGCAGATGAGATCCCCCTCCTTATGCAGAAGGGCGGCGGCTGGAAGGGCGACATCTTCCAGTGGATCATCAACGCTTTCGTTTACACGCTGGATGACACCCGTTTCAACGTGACCGACGGCCAGCTTTGGGTGCCCTACACCACTGATGAATACCGTCAGGCTATGATCTACATGAACAAGCTGTACAACGAGCGTCTGCTCTCCGACCTGTGCTTCACCGCCAACGGCGACGCCGAGGTCAAGGCCCTTGTGTGCAACGATGACGCTGTTATCGTCGGCATCGCCGGCGGACATCCCTCTCTTGAGAATATTACCAACCATCCCAACACCCTGGAATACGTCGCTATTCCTGTGCTGAAGGACGCGACCGGCAGCGGACGCGGCGGCTTCTTCCCCAAGTGCCCCGCCAAGTACAGCTATGGCTACTATGTGACTACTTCCTGCGAGCATCCCGAGATCGCCGCGCAGCTCATCAACTACTTCTACGATCCCTTCAACTGGGCCAACGGCCGCTATGGTGTAAAGGGCGAAAACTGGGACGTCGCGGATGAAGGCACTGTCAACAACTACGGTGTCCCCGCCCTTTTCAAGGTGATCGATGACTGCTACTGGACCACCCAGAACAGCGTCGTATGGCACAGCAATCTGCCCTCCATCGGCACGCTGCCCCGTACCTCCGCTCAGGCCGCCCCCCTGGAAGAAGGAACCTGGAAATACAACTTCACTCACATCTCTTTGGACATCTGGGCCAACTACGAAGCTTCTGTGAAACCCACTGAGATCTTCACCGGCGTGATCCTGGATGCCGAACAGAATGACCTGTTCACCGAGAAGTGCTCCGGCCTGTGGTCCTACATGAAGGAAGCCCGCGCACTCATGGTGAGCGGCGTTCTGGATCCCAACTCCGACGCGGACTGGCAGACCTATCTGGACAACATGGAAGCCAACGGCCTTTCCACCGCTCTGGAAGTCTATCAGGAAGCTTACGACCTCATCAAATAATACCCGCCAATAATAACCTGGGCTGCCTCGCTTTACGCGGGGCAGCCCAAATCATCAAAGGATGTGTCAGAATGGATAAATCTCAAAAAGTGAGCAAGCTCAGCGCCCGATGGAAAAAACTGTGGTACGACCTTGTACGTGACAGGCAGCTTTATCTGCTCATGCTGCTGCCGATGGCATATTTGATCATTTTCAGCTATCTGCCCATGTATGGCGTACAGATCGCTTTCCGCAATTACAAGCCGTTGAAAGGCATTACCGGCAGCGATTGGGTGGGATTAAAGCATTTTTCCGTGTTTATGAGCGCCTACAACTTCCGCACCATCCTGTGGAACACGTTCATTCTGTCGCTGTACTCGTTGGCCGCGGGGTTCCCGTTCCCGATTATCCTTGCGCTCATCTTCAACTCTCTTCCAAGCAAGCGGCTCGCGAGGACGGTGCAGAGTGTGGCCTACATGCCCCACTTTATCTCCATGGTGGTCGTTGTCTCCATCCTGAACCTCATATTTAACCCTGTAAACGGCGTATACGGTTCCGTATTCCGCATGCTGGGCGGTATCGGATATCCAATGGACTTCCGCGGCCGTCCCGAGACCTTCCGTCATCTGTATGTCTGGAGCGGCATCTGGCAGAATATGGGTTGGGATACCATCGTATATACCGCAGCTCTTTCCGCCGTTTCTCCCGATCTTCACGAAGCCGCCATGCTGGACGGCGCTTCCCGCTTCAAACGGGTGCTGCACGTGGATCTGCCCACCATCCTGCCTACCATCGGCATCATGCTGATCATACGCTGCGGCTCGATCCTGACCGTAGGTTATGAAAAGGTTTATCTGATGCAGTCGGATCTGAACCTTTCCGTTTCCGAAATCATCTCCACTTACATTTACAAAACCGGCATCGGCAAGGGCAGCTTCAGCTTCGGTGCTGCCGTTGACCTGTTCAATTCCGTCATCAACTGCATCCTGCTGGTCAGTGTGAATATGATCACACGAAAGATCAGCGAGGATGAAGTGCGACTCTTCTGAGGAGGCCGATATGAAAAAAAACACTGCTATCCGGTCCTCTAAGGGAGACCGCGTCTACTATATCCTTATCACCGTTTTTTCCGTTCTTGTGCTTATCGCGGTTTTATACCCGCTCATCTATGTTCTTTCAAGCTCCTTTTCTTCAGGTACGGCGGTCACGACCGGAAAGGTCATTTTGTGGCCTGTGGACCCGTCCGTGCAGGGCTATAAGGTGATCCTGAACAATCACAGCGTGGGTACCGGCTATTATAACACCGTGATCAACACTGTGATCGGCACCGTAATGGGCCTTGCGCTCACTGTTATGATGGCCTATCCTCTGTCACGCAAAAATCTGCGCGGACGCGGATTTATCATGGTGCTGTGGATCATTCCGATGTTTTTCTACGGTGGCCTTATTCCCACCTACATTCTCAAAACCAAGCTAGGTATCGTCAATACCCGCTGGGCGATCATTCAGGTGGGAATGATCACCACCTACAACATGACCATCGTGCGCACCTTCTTTGAAAACAGCATTCCCAATGAGCTTTATGAGGCGTCCCGCATCGACGGCATCTCGGATATCGGCTATCTTGTCCGGATCGTGCTTCCGCTTTCCAAGGCGGTGCTGGCGGTCATCACGCTGTATCTGGCTGTCAACTACTGGAATAACTATTTCCAGGCCATGATCTATCTGCGCGATCCCGCCCTCAAGACGCTGCCACTCGTGCTGAGGGAGATCCTAAACGCCTCTCAGGTCAACCTGACCGATTATTCCGATCCCGTGATCATGCAGCAGATGCAGGAAGCCGCGGGCGTGATGAAGTATGCCCTGATCGTTGTTTCCACAGCACCCCTGATGATCGCCTATGCCTTTGTTCAGAAGTTCTTTGAAAAGGGCGTCATGATCGGAGCCCTCAAGGGATAAGGAGAAACGTATGGATAAGGAGAAACGTATGGATACGATCCGTTTTGACCTGACCTCGGAAGGCAGCCGTTTCAAGCCCCTCAACTGCACGAATGGCGGTCCCTGGGGCAGAAAGGCGGTACAAGACCAGTACCGTACGAATTTTGACGATTATGAGGCAGCCCATATCCTGTACAGCCGCAACCATGACAGCGCCGCCTGCGGTGTCTACGGTGGTCCCTACAGTCACGATGTGAGCTGTATCTTTCCCAATTTTGACGCGGATGAGAATGACCCCACCAGCTATGATTTCGCCTGTACAGATGATTCGATCCTGTTGACGCTGGAAGCCGGCACGGAAACCTTCTTCCGTCTGGGGCAGACCATAGAGCATCAGGTGCTCAAGCATCACGTGCATCCGCCGAAGGATTTTGCGAAGTGGGCGCGCATCTGCGAACACATCATCCGTCACTACAACGAGGGCTGGAACAATGGGTATCATCTGAACATCCGCTACTGGGAGATCTGGAACGAGCCGGACCTGCGCGATGACCCGAGCCTTCACAATGAAACGTGGACGGGTACGCGGGAACAGTTCTTCGATTTATATGAAACCGCGGCAGCACATCTGAAAAAGTGCTTCCCTAACCTGCGCATCGGCGGCCCCTCGCTCGCGCGCAGCGCGGATTTCGCGGACGCGTTCCTTTCTGAAATGGAAAAACGTAAGGTTCCTCTGGATTTCTTTTCATGGCACGCTTATGCAGGAAACCCCGAAAAGTTGATCCTGAAGGCCGACAAATACCGTGCGATGCTTGACGCGCACGGCTATGAAAAGGCAGAAAACATCCTGAACGAGTATAACTTCGTAAACGACTGGCGGCTCGGATACGTAAAGTGCCTGAAAACCATCCATTCCATCAAGGGCGCTTCCTTCTTCCTCGCCTGCATGTGCGCTGCCCAGCCCTCCCCCATCGATATGCTCATGTACTATGACATGCGGCCCTCCGTTTTCAACGGCATCTTCGATTTCTATACCTATGAAAAGCTGAAGGGCTACTACCCCATGAAATGGTACGGCGAATTTTATGAGGATGGTATGCGTGAGATTTCCGCAAACACCCTACCTGAGCATGTTTACGCTCTGTGCGGACGCGGAAAGGACGGGAAGATCCGCGCGGTGCTCACATACTATACCGAGGAAGACGATGCTTCCGAAAAGGAGATCTACATCAATTTCGGCAAAAACGCCGAATATGAAGTGCTCCTGCTGGACGAAACGCATGATGCGCAGAGTATAGGCATCATGAAGGAGCTCAACTTCACGATGAAGCCGTATACCTGCCTTCAGATCATAGAAAAACAGGTGAAAAGATGAGCAGCTACAAGATCCGCAAAACCCCCGGTGACACCGCATGGTTCCGTCATGACCGCTTCGGTATGTTCATCCACTGGGGCTTCTATACTATGCTGGGACACGGCGAATGGATAAAAAACCTTCAGATGATCCCCGACGAAACCTATGACCGCCCGATGGAGTTTTTTGATCCCGACCTGTATGACGCGCGTGAATGGGCCAGAAGGGCGAAGGCAGCGGGCATGAAGTATGCCGTGTTGACCGCCAAACACCATGACGGCTTCTGTATGTTCGATTCTGCTTATACGGATTACAAATGCGTGAATACTCCAGCAGGCCGCGACCTCGTGCGGGAATATACGGACGCGTTCCGCGAAGAAGGCTTGAAGGTAGGCCTGTATTATTCGCTCGTCGACTGGCACCATCCCGATTTTCCCATCGACTTCTATCATCCGCGCAAAAACGACGCGGACGCAGAGGAACAGAACAAGAAGCGCGATATGCACCGATATGCCGAATATATGCGCTCTCAGGTCACTGAGCTGCTCACACATTACGGCAGTATTGATATTATCTGGTTTGATTTCAGCTATTCCAATACCCTGGACCCCGCGCACCCATGGATCCGCGGAAAGGGCGCTTCTGACTGGGAAGCGGAAGAGCTCGTCCGGCTGTGCCGCCGTCTGCAGCCGGGTATCATGATCAATAACCGCACAGGCATTGAACAGGATCTATGGACACCGGAGCAGTATCAGCCGGATAGCTGGCTCAAACACAGCGAAACCGGCGAATATGTGACCTGGGAGGCCTGCCAGACCATCACCAAGCACTGGGCCTATTATTCCGATGAATACACCTGGAAAGATCCCGAAACGCTGATCGGTCTGCTGGTCAAAAATGTTTCCCTCGGCGGTAACCTGCTCATGAACGTGAGTCCCAACGCGCGCGGCGAGATCGATGAAAAGACGCTCGCCTGCCTCTCAGTTTATGAAAAATGGATGCATCTGAACAGCCGCTCCATTTACGGCTGCACGATGGCAGAGCCGGAGCTGTTGGTAAGCTGCCCTGAAAACTGCCGCTTCACTCAGAGCGAGGACGGAAAACGGCTATACGTCCATCTGCTGTCCTTCCCGTTCGCTCATCTGCGCCTTCCAGGTTTTGCGGGCAAGGTGCGCTACGCTCAGTTCCTGCACGATAACAGCATCGTGAACATGAGCGAAGGCAAACTGACGCATCTGGGAGACGGCGGAGAGGTCAATTCTGACGACCTCATTCTCGATATGCCGGTAAGAAAGCCCGATGTGGTGATCCCCGTTATTGAACTGTTCCTCAAATAAACCTGCCGCCCCGGAAAAACTCCGGGGCGTTTGTGAGTGAAAGGACATACCATGAAACAAACTGAACTGAC
>JAZLIA010000140.1:0-22881 GCA_045617125.1 Clostridia bacterium
GATATTTTCATCAAAACTATGTCCACTGTGGCCAATACGCTGGTAAGCGTATTCAGAAATTTCACCTTGATCCGTTAAACGTACAAAAAAACGCCGGCTGTGTGGCTCAATAATGAGACCATACAGTCGGGGTTTTTTATCTGATTGGGAGCCCATAATGATCAACAGATACACGTAGTAAACAATATTAATTGAAAAAAGATTTCTGTAATTTCCCCTTGACAAAAGAACTTCCATCTATGATATATATACGAAAACACCCGGAAGGCCAATGGCTCTGGGTGTGACTTTTTGTCTTTTCTTGTCTACCGGACGCCCGTTTTTTCCGGTTCCTTCTTCCTGCACAAAATCGCATTCCGCGGCAAAATGCTGTTCTTGACACAAGCAGGAGCAGGATAATAGAATATACTGTGAAGTCAGAACAATTTATCCCGGCAGAAAACGAACCGCCGGGGAGAAAAAAGGAGGGAAACAGACCAATGATATTTCGGGGTTTTGATAAAGCCTTTTCCACAGAAAATGAAAAACAGTATGAAAGCATCGGCCTGTTCTGGAACAGAATGAGCGCCCTGTACGGCAGGGAAAACCTGATCGGTCTGGGATATGGATGGAGCAAAAACACGATCCAATACGCGATCGGCCTGAAGGACGGAACAAAGCCCGAACTCCCCTGCCCGGAACCGGACGCGGTATACCTGGAAATAGAGCTTCCGGAGGATCATATCTGCACCGTGGACGGAAGGGTGGAAGAACTGTCCCGGCTCTATGACGGCATTTACACCGACGGGCCCCTTTCGTTTGAAACCGAGGAGTTTTTCAGCGACGGGCGATGCCGCATCCGCTACAGAAGAGAAAGGGAACTGCACGGCCTCTACACCGAAAAGGCCGCAGCCGCCCGTGCGCTGATCCAAGCAAGACGAAGCTACCGGGGCACATACACCCTGCGGCCGATTCCAAGGGAGGATCTGCACGCGATCATGGAGGCGGGAATGGATGCCCCCTCCGGCTGCAATAAACAAACGGTTTCAGCCATCGCGGTGAATGATCCGGCAAGAGTGAAGCAGATCCTGTCCCTGATCGACCCGCCTGTGGCCCAAACAGCTCCGGCGCTGATCGTGGTGCTCACAGAAAGGATCATCGCTTACCGGAACCGGTGCTTCTTCGTGCAGGATTATTCCGCGGCGATCGAAAACATGCTTCTGATGATCGAAGCAATGGGTTACGCCTCCTGCTGGTATGAAGGCCACATTACGGATGAAGACCGCATTGGCGACCGTATTGCCAAGGCGCTGGGCATTCAGGACGGCAGAGAAGTGGTGTGTCTGCTGCCGGTAGGTGTGCCCGAAAAAGATGCCTTTCCGCCGCAGAAAAAGCCTTATCGGGAAAGGATCTGTTTTGACCGCTGAAACGCAGCCTAAATAAACACTTGAATGACATAGAGAAAAAACGCATGAAAACAAAACGCCATCCCGTTTATCTGCTGCCTATTCTGCTCATCGCCTTGCTTCTTCTTTTCTGGCTGCTTCCGCACACCGCTTTTTGGAACACCTTTTCGACCCGGCTCTATTTTCAACACAACCGGGAAAAGATCGAGGAAACGTTTGATCGATCCCCTATCACAGAGGGAAATGTGCAGGAGGTGCTTTCCCTGATGAAGAGGATATCGCAGGGCGAATTTTTCCAGGTGCGCACAGATGAAAACGAGCCTCCCGTATGCCTCCTGTGCACCGTGGACTACGGCGATTTTTACCAGTATTTCTATTGGTTCGGCCTGCTTCGCACCAATGCCCCCGAAAGCTTTCCTCCCGATATTCTCACCCTGACCCCGCTAAGCGATCAATGGTACGTTTATATGCTGAAGCTGCCGCAATGAATCATTCGCCTTCAGCGAAAGAAAAATACAAAGCCTCCGGCCGCAGCCCTGCGGAACAGGTACATGCGGCGGGAGGTTTTGTCATATTGATCATATCTGTGCCAATACAGGACGAATGCCCTCACTCCCTGTCAAACCGGAAGGGGTTGCCTTTTTCCGGGTCCATCACCGTTTTTCCCTTCAAACGCACTTCCCCGGAACCGGAGGGGATCAGCTTTCCGTCCACACAAAAATCCTTGGTGGCAGCGTCACCGATCACAAACACCCAAACGCTCTCCTCAGGGATCTCAAAGGCCTTTTCTTCCCCGTTTTTCAATTCGCCAAGCTTGCGGCAGGGACATCCCTTGATGGTAAGCTCCAGCTTATCCGGATCCTGAAGATATACCTTCATTTTCCCGAAGCAGCCGGCAAACGCCCGCTCCCTCCTGATCAACAAAGTACGCATTGCATGACCTCCTTTTTGAATGACTGAATCGTATCACACCGGTCCCGAACCTGTCAACGGGATCACTAAACCGGTAAAGCAGCACAAAAAGCATGAAAACCCGGGTAAACCATATTACAATTGCAGCTTCTTTCTGTTTCCATCCAGCATCACGCGGCAGCCTTCTTTGCTTATCAGATGCACCGTCGCACTGCGGGAGGGCTGCATGCCCTCATATTGACCGATGCGTGCGCCAACGGTAAGTGATCGTTCCTTATCGTTCCAGAAAAATTCCGTGCGGGCGCATTCCCCGTTTTCATAAGAATAATCCTTCAGAGCGTCCTCATACAAGCAGAAGGACCCATCCTTTCCGGGATACACCACGATCTCCAGCTCACCGAAAGCGGCATCCAAAGTGTTTCTGCCCACAGAACTTAGCGCCAGCACCGTTCCGCCCCGCACAAACAGGGGCAAACAGTCAAGCGGCGCATCATAGCATATCTCCTGCCCGCCTTCATACTGTTCCCCCTTCTCCCAGTCATACCACGTTTCACCCTTTGGCAGATACACCTTCACAAGCGTGTTTTCCCTTTCGATCTTCACACCGCCGGAGCCAAACTCCATCGGTTCGGTCACAGGCCGCACAAGAAGATCCCTGCCCAGCATCATTTCGTTTTTCATATCCCGCAGTACGGGATCGTTTGGATAGCGCAGCGCCGGGAAAGAAATGAACGCCCTTCCCTTTTCATGGTGCTGCTCAAGCAGGCTGTAAAGATAGGGGAACAGCCGGTAACGGAAACGGATCGCCTTTTCGATGGCGTCATAATATTTTGATCCCTTTTCGCCAAAGCACCATATCTCGCGGGGCGTATCGGTGCCATGCGAGCGCATCATGGGCAGGCAGGAGGAATACTGCATCCATCGGGTATACAGCTCCCGGTAGCCCGGGTCATTTACCCCCTCGTCAAAATCTCCGTGCCAAAACCAGGGATCCCTTCCCGCCACAAAAAATGCCCCGGTATCCGCTGTCCACCCGCCTTCACCGGTAGCACAGTAGTTCATGCCCTCCGGCACCTGACGGGCGAGCACCTCCCAGGTGGCCGCAATGTCACCGGACCACACCACCGTTCCATACCGGTGCTGACCGATATAGCCGGATCTTGTCAGGTTAAGCACCCGTTTCTCCCGGGTCTCGGCCCGCTGCCCCTCCCAGATGCCCCGGGAATGCCAGAAGCTGTAGGCGCTGAGCATGGTGGGGTCAAAGTATTTTCGGGCTTCGTCGGTGTTCACCTGCACCCGCTCACGCTCCTCCATTTTCACATTTCCGTGCCAGTCCGCCTCAAAGGGCTCGGTGCAGTCGCACCACCAGGCATCGATGCCATAACGAAACAGGCCTTCACTGGCCTGTTTCCAATAAAGAGCCCTGGCTTCCGGCAAAAAAGCGTTGTAGTTGGCCTGATTGGGAAGCATACAGCCTTTTTGAAGCATTTCCGTCCGGTTTTCGTTCCGGTCACCACTCATGGAAGGCCATATCGAGATCATCATCTCCGCTCCCAGTTCATGCAGCTGTCCGGTAAGCCCATGAGGATCCGGAAACCGCTGCCGATCAAACACCTTATAGCCCCACTGGTTTTCCGGCCAGCTTTGCCAGTCCAGCACGATCATGTCAAGGGGAACGTTCCTCCTGCGGTATTCCCGAACCACACTTATCATTTCCTCCGCATCCTTATACCGTTCCTTGGATTGGATATACCCCAGCGCCGAAGCGGGAGGCATGGGAGTGTGCCCGGTAAGCTGCGCATAAAGCTCCATCACCCCGTCATAGGTGCCATCCTTATAGAGAAAATAAAAATCGTAGGTATCCGCACAGTCCACCCACATGCCGGTGCCGGTCTCATCATCATGCCAGCTCATCAGCCCGCCCATTGCAAACACCAGTTCCCATCCCCTGACAGACACCAGCGCGGGCACACAGGCTTTCATATTGTGCTGATACAGGCCGCGGCATTTTCCCCGAAGGTTTCCAAAGCCCTCCTCATGGGAACCCAAGCCATACACCGCCTCATCCCGGTCAAGGCAAATCCCCTGGCGTCCGGTCAGCCCCATGCGGTCCACCCGCGGCGTTCCCACCCGGGTGCGGGCACGCACCCCATCCGCGCTTTCTTCAAAGGTGATCTCTTCATCCCTGTAATCATACATTACAACCGGTTTTTCCTGCAATTCCGGGGAAGAAAGGGAAAGCACCGTTTCCCCCGCCCCGTTCCTGAATGCGATCTCTCCGCTTTTTTTCAAAACGGAAACGGAAAGCGCGCCATCGGTAATAATGAACGCGTCTTCTTCCTCCAGCGCCTGCATATCCCGAAGGGAAGATAGCACAACGAAGGGACACTCCGGCTGCATCCCGTTTTTCAGGGAATGGGTCACTCTCACCATTCCCGGTGCGGGAAAGCCGATCACCGTTTTGCACCTTTTCCCGCCCGGAAGCAGGCGAACAAAGCTGAAGCTGCCGTTTTCCTTCTCTGTTTCCAGTATTTTTCCATCCCGCATAAGCGTTTCCTCCTTTGCTTTGCCCGGAAAGGCAGGCTTTTTGCCGGAATCAAAATAGAAGCAAGAACCGAAAAAGCCGCGGCCCCGTCTCCGGAGCCGCGACGCTCTTTCCCTTATCTGATCTTCAGCACGTTTGCGCACATCGCAGGCAGCTTCTCAGGCAGCGCCGCGCTCAGCACACCAAATTGCTTTGCAAAGGGCACAGGGCCATAGCCCAGCAGCTCCACACTGCTGATATCGTCATCGGCAAAGCTCCGCAGCGTAACGGTTTCTCCGGCAGCAGCGCCCATCATGAAGGCATACACCGCTCCGTCCTTCTGAACAAAGCGGAAATCGCTGCGGTTCCAGGCGGTCTTGTCTTCCCGGAAGCCCTCGATCTTCACCCGGGTCTCGCCTTCACCGAACACACGCCAGGGACGGGTCCCATACACTGCTTCCCCGCACACGCTGAACCAATCAGCCAGCTTATCCAGAATGTAATCGGCCTGCTCATCGATGGTGCCGTCGGGACGCTGCAGGATGTTGAGCAGCATCACGCCGTTTTTGCTGATAATATCCGCCAGCATCTCCACGATCTGCTCGGGAGATTTATAGGGTGAATGCACGTCATAAAACCAGTTGCCGATGCAGGTGTCGGTGTGCCAGGGAGCAGGCATGATACCGGGAAGCTGGCTTTTTTCGATATCCAGTACTCCCACGCTGAAAATTTCAGGGGTGCGGTCCTTCTGCAGATAGACCGCGCGGTTTTCGCCATACTTGTCAATGGAGGTGTTGTAAAGCCGGGCAACGATGTTAAGGCCGTGCTGATACTCATTTTCACCCTTTTCCTGCTTTGCCTCATCCCCCATCCAGTGGGTGCCGAAGGGGAGCGAACCGTCGGTGTAAAGAAGCTCGGGCTGGAAGCGGTCGATCATCTCCGCCACACATTTCTCCCAGTAGGTGCGGAAGGCTTCATTGGTGGTATACCAGGGGAAGCAGTTTTCGGGGTCATCGGTGCCGAGCTCCTGGTTGGCATGATAAAAATCCGCATAGGCGGGATCATTGCCGTCATAGGGCACACCGGCATAAGGCCCGGTTTTGTCACAGCCCTTGTTGCCGCGCCACCAGGAAAAAGAAGCGCCGAGATGCTCGCTGATGCCAAAGGGCATGTTGTACCGATCCGCCGCGGCCTTCCACAGAGCCAGAATATCCTTTCCCGGGCCAATATTCACACTGTTCATGCGGTTGATCTTGGAAGCGTAATTGAAAAAATGATCGTGATGCGTGCCCTGCGTCATAAAATACCGGGCCCCGGCTCTGTAATACTTTTCCATCAGCGCATCGGGATCGAACTTTTCCGCTTTCCACAGGGCGCAGATATCCTTGTAGCCAAATTTGGAAGGATGACCGTAATGACGCAGGTGGTACTCATACTGCGGGGTGCCCTCAATGTACATGTTGCGGGCATACCAGTCGCCAAACATGGGAACGCTCTGAGGCCCCCAGTGGCTCCAGATGCCAAACTTCGCATCCCGGAACCATTCGGGCGCCGAATAGTGATGCAGAGACGAAAAGGTAGGTTCAAACCGGTTTACCATCGATTCATCCTCCTGAATTGATATTAATGATCCTTCCATGCCTTTAAAAGCATAGCATATCCGCGCAGAAAAAGCCAGTAAAAAATAATTCCTGCAGGTCCCGATCAGATATCTCTTTTCATTCCTTTCCATTTTTGAAATATTGTGCTAAAATTCAGTAACAAGTATGGGAATAAGGCAGATTCCAATGAGGCAGCAGTAAACGAATGTTCCTTCCTTTAATAGGATACAGACAAAACAGAGCAAGCCCCGACAGGCATTTTTCTCTTTCTTCTGATAGGATCATCCTGAACGGAGGTTATGCAGATGGAATGGATCCGGATGATCAACAAAGCGATCGACTACATGGAAAACCATCTTTCCGACAGAATCACATTGTGCGACATCGCGGGAGCGGTCCCCATTTCCGCCTTTCATTTTCAAAGGTCGTTTACGGTGATCGCCGGAATGAGCCCCAACGAATATCTGCGCAGAAGGCGTCTGTCTCTGGCTGGAGAAGAACTGATGAAGGGTTCCTGTACCGTGCTGGAAGCATCCCTTCGCTACGGATATGATTCCCCGGAAAGCTTTTCAAAGGCCTTTACCCGATTTCACGGTTTTTCACCGTTCCAGGTGAAAAACGGCAGCCCGATCCGGTGTATGAATCGCTTCTCCGTTCGTATCACATTAGTCGGAGGGAATATCATGGAATACACCATCGAAAAAAGAGAGAAAACCGAACTGACTCTGTTTATCAGGCAGTATGATGCCGAGCTGAGCGCTTCCGCGATCCCGTTGATCTGGAAAGAGTACGGCGAAAACAGGAAGTATCAAATGCTCCCCAGCTATCTGGCCCTGTGCATCCAGAGAAAAGAGGACGGTGAAAAATGCTCTTATGGCATCGGTTGTTTTTCTCAGGATATAAAAGGTGTACCGGAAGGCTTAGAAAAGGTCAGCATCCCGGCACACACCTGGGCCTGTTTCCGCTGTGTGGGTCCCGCAAAGACCGCCCTTTCACAGATGTGGTCCCGCATTTACCAGGAATGGCTTCCCGGAGCAAATTATGAGCTGGATCCGGTCTATTACGACTGCTATGTTGAGATCCTCCCCCCCGGCGACTCTGATTCTGAAGATTACGTAAGCCACATCTGCATTCCTGTGCAGGCAAAAAAGCAAACAGAAGAGAACTCATAAAAGCATTTTGTCCATTCATTTTCTGCGCATTGGAAAGTATGCTGACAGGACTGAACACGGGTCAGCTTTCTTCCGTCCCGCATGCCATGCCGCCGGAAAAAAAGGCTCCTTATCGGGAATAAGCAGGGTCGGAACCGCAGATCAACCCATAAAACGATATGACCCAAAGCCTTTCGGCCATCAGAAAACCCAGTCTGTTACACGGGAGGAACGAAGCACGGTGATCGACGGACATATCCACATCGAACATGGTGAATACACGTTGGAATGGATCGAACAGTTCGTATCCCATGCAAAAAAGATGCATCTGGATGAAATAGGCCTGCTTGAACATAATTACATTTTTGAAGAGTTTGTTCCAATGTACACATCCGTGTGCTCGCACAGCGAATATGTGAACGCCTGGTTTAAGAGAAGCTCCGGAAAACACAGGATGGAAGACTATTTCAAGCTGATCGAAAAGGTAAGAAAACAGCAATACCCTGTCAGGATCCGATTCGGCTTGGAGATCTGTTACTTCAGTGAATATGAGGATCTGATCGAAAAACTGACGAAGAACACCGAACTGGACTTTCTGCTTGGAAGCATCCATTTTATCGATAACTTTGCGTTTGATCATCTGCCTGAGCACTGGGCCGGTATGGATGTGGATCATTTGTATCACCGGTTTTTTGAGCAATCCCTTTCCCTGGCAAGGAGCCGCCTGTTTGATGGGATCGGGCATCCGGACGCCATCAAACTGTTTGGTCATAAGCCCTCCTTCTCCCTTACAGAAGATTATGAGAGCTTGGCAAAAGAGCTCGCCCGAAGCGGCATGTACGCGGATCATAACAGCGGCGCAGCAAGAAGATGCCCTGATACTGCCGGGCTGGGAATGGACAGGCAATTCCTTCATGCCTTGAAGGAGCATCATGTGCCCATCATCACCTCTTCCGATGCTCATTACCCGGATGATGTGGGATACAAGATAGCCGAGCTGAATGAAACATGGGAACAAGCCTGAGCAAATGCACCTGAAGATGGTTTTTCATAGCAAAAACACATACAGGATGTTATAATGGAAAAGCAGAACACAGAATGTCTTTCCGGAATTTAACACCGGAAGAAAGGATAACGTATGAAAGACCATCTGCTTTTCCGGGATGATTTCAGTTTATTTCCCATCGGCGCTTTTCCCTACGACCCCGATCACTCCGCAATGGGCGAATATCACTACGTGACCGAGGAAGGCCCCCGCGGCGCATGGACCGATCAGGTGTGCAACTACACCTGGACCGGGCACGGCCCCACCTGGATCATTACTGAAAATGACGGGCAGCATGCGATCGAATGCACAAGGACCGAGCGGAACAACCCCCACCGCATTTTTCCCACGCTGGAAACTGGAAGCCCTTTCTGGAAAAATACAGCGGTATCCGTTTTGCTTCGCAAGCTTTCCCTGAAGGGCATGGCAGGGCTGGTGTTCTGCCTGAACCACACGCTGGATACGCTGGTGTTCTCTCTTGAAAACGGCAGCCGGGCCTGCCTCTCCTACCGCCACAAGGAGGAGGTGACCGTGCTTGCAGAAGCGGAATACCCGGTGGATGCCGACCGATTTGTTTTACTCACCGCTAAAACCCACGGCGACACCGTGCGCTGCCTGATCGACGGAAAAGAGGTGCTCTCCTGCCGCACCACGCTGGCTGCCCGGGGCGGAAAAGCCGGCATCACAGCCGACTGTGCCGCCCGGTTCACCCATTTTGAAGTAAGCTGCACGGAAGCGGAAGCAAAGGCTGCCGCCCAACGGGAACAGCAGCACCTTGAACAGGAAAAGCAGGAGATGGACCGGCATCCTCGGATGAAGCTGTGGAAAAAGCTGGACCTTCATTCCTTCGGCGCCAACCGGCAGATCCGCTTTGGACACCTGCTGGACGACAGCTCCTGGCAGATCGTGCTGGCCCAGGGGCATCAGCGCAACGGGGGCGACGCCTATCCCTTCATCACCTGCCTTACCGCCATCGACCTGGATGGAAACGTGCTGTGGCAAAGGGGCGAACCCTCGCCAAATGCCGAAAAGCTTGGAAAACTGGCAGCAGATCTTCCGCTGCAGGTGTATGACCTGAACGGAGACGGCATTGACGAAGTGATCTGCGGATGGGATTTTGAGATCCGAATACTGGATGGCCGCACAGGCCAGGTGCTTAAGAGCGCTCCCACCCCAGTGGCGGATGAGGAGGATGACGGGCTGATCGGGGTGCCCTACGGAACCTATGCCTTCCACCGTCTCAATCCCGACGGCATCCGCATCTGCAATTTCAGGGGGCTTGAAAAGCCGCGGGATCTGCTCATCAAGGATCGGTACTGCCGCGTATGGGCTCTGGATGATCAATTAAAGCTTCTGTGGCACGTAAAGAGCGACACCTGCACCGGCCACTGCCCCCTTCCGCTCGATATCAACGGGGACGGCTTTGACGAGGTGCTTGTGGGCTACCGCATGCTGGATCATGAGGGACATGAATTGTGGCGCTATCCCCTCACTGAGGATCACACCGACGAGATCGTCGCAGGCAAGTGGAAGGAAAACGATCCATCCGGCTATTTTGCCTGCGTTTCCGGCACACAGGGCTTCTTTATCGGTGATAATGCGGGACACATTCTCATGCGCGACGGAGTTGGCCACGCGCAAAGGGTGTCGGTGGCAAAATACTGCCCAGATAAAAAGGGAATGCAGATCGCCGTGACCAACTATTGGGGGCATCAGGGCTGCATTTTCCTGTATAATCAGGACGGTCAGCCCCTGTGGGAAATGGAAAACAGCATGAACGGCAATATCATTGCACCGGTCAACTGGGACGGAAACGGGACCGAGCTGATACTGACCAACGCCGACCCGGAAAAGGGCGGCCTTCTGAACGGAAACGGAGTAAGGGCGGTGGCCTTCCCCAATGACGGCCACCCGGTGATGTGCACGGAAGCGCTGGACCTGACGGGAGACGACCGGGATGAACTGATCTGCTGGGATCATCACAGCATGTACATTTACACCCAGGCTTCCGGCAGCTCAAACGGCACCTATCACCCGGTGAAATTCCCCCCGTACAACGCCTCCAACTACCGGGGAGAATATGCGTTTCCGGATCGGTCGTTTCTTGAGTTCTGAACATGCGAAAGCGTGAGCCGTGGCATCATCTTCTTATTATCTTATTATCTTGAAAAGCACACCTGTATACGCTATACTGGTTCAGGTTTTCAGCCGGTCCGCATGGGTGCAGAAGAGGGAATGCGACCTTTTTGACCGCGGCAGACCCCCATATAGAACCGCGAAAAAACCCAAAAAAATGAAAGCGCCGACCCCAAGGCCGGAACGTGAAAGAAGAGAATGACAAGCCTCCATGATCAGGTGATCCAATACCTCACCGAAAAATACAACCCGCAGGTGATCATCACCTACGGGTCCTTTGCAGACGGGACCCAGAGCGAGCACAGCGATTTTGATGCCCTGGTGATCGCTTCAAACACGTCCGGTCACGATTCCTCCGTGATCAGCGGAACGGAGCTGGATGTGTTTCTTTACTCCCCGGAGCATTTTTTGCATGAAAGCTGGGACCCCTTTGATTTTATTCAGCTCGGTTATTCACATATTGTGCTGGATAAAACCGGGCTGGGAAAAAGCGTCACTGAGCGGGTGCGTGACTACATCTCCTCCCAGCCCGTAAAAACAGAAAAGGAGATGCGGGAAGAACTTGTCTGGTGCCGGAAAATGCTGTCCCGGGCATCCCGGGGAGATGATGAAGGAATGTTCCGCGCCCACTGGCTGATCTATGAAAGCCTGGAGATCTGCTTTGACGCAAGGAAGGAATTCTACCCGGGGCCCAAGAAGGGCCTCCGCATCCTGCAGGAAAGCGACCCCAAAGGTTCCTGCGTTTTCAGCAAAGCACTCAGAACAGGTTCCGCACAGGATCTGGCCGTGTGGATCGATTATATTGAGAGCTTTGCCTTTCAGTAAACCACCTTTGGAAAATATACATTAAAGAGGAAATATCATGATGCGTCGATCCCTGAATTCTCCCTTCCCCTGGAAGGATTTTCTGAAGCGGCTCGCGGTGATCGCGATCCCCGTCGCGCTGCAGAACATGCTCACCACCACCGGCAGCATGGTGGACACCATGATGATCGCGGGCCTGGGCGAACTGAGCGTGGGCGCCGTTGGCCTGTGCGGCCAGTTTTCCAGCCTCATGTTTTCCTGCTACTGGGGTTTTGTTGGCGGCGGCATGCTGTTTTTCTCCCAGTACTGGGGAGCAAAGGATGGGGACGGTGTGGACCGTTCCTACGGGATGACCCTTTCCTGCATGATGACGGTGGCAGTGATATTCGGCCTGCTGGCAACACTGGTCCCGAATCTGGTCATGACTGTATACACCGACAAGACCGCGATCCACGAGATCGGCATACGGTATCTGCGGATCGTCGGTTTTGCCTATCCCCTTCAGGTGTTTTCGATGGCCATGAGCGCACTGCTGCGCTCCACCGACCGGGTACGCATTCCCCTGTATGCATCCATTGCATCGGTGGCCACCAACATTTTCCTCAACTGGGTGCTGATCGGCGGCAATCTGGGGGCTCCCGCACTGGGAGTGGAGGGAGCCGCTGTCGCCACAGTGTGCGCCGCGCTGGTGAACGCCCTGCTCTGTTTCCTTTTGGCCCGGCTGAGCGGATATGTGCATCTCACCCATTTCCGCAAGCATTTTGACTGGAACAAAGCCTGGATAAAGGAATACATGCGCAAATGCTTCCCCATCATCATGAACGAACTGCTCATCGGCATCGGCAACGCGGTGATCAGCATCGTGCTTGGCCGGCAAAGCGAACAGGCCATTGCCGCCATCGCGGTATTCCGCACTCTGGAAGGATTGGTGATCGGCTTCTTTGCCGGGTTTGCCAATGCCGCATCCGTACTGGTGGGCACCCGTGTGGGCGCAGGCGAGCTGGACACCGCCTATGAAAGAGCCAAACGCCTGGTGTATCTGTGCTGCAGCACCATTCTGGTGGTGTGTCTCGGCATTTTCCTCGCGCGTTACCCTATTCTGACCGTGATGGGCCTTTCCGGCGAATCCTACCGCTACGGGGAAATGCTGGTGCTTATCTACGGCATCGCCGCGGTGATCCGCATGGGCAACTGGGTGCAGAACGATACCTACCGTTCCGCAGGGGACGCCACCACCGGCACCGTGCTGGAGATCGTTTTCATGTATGCGATGATCCTGCCCATGGTGTGCCTTTCAGGGCTTGTGTTCCGCTGGCCCTTCTGGGCAGTATTCCTTTGCTGCTATATTGACGAACCCATCCGCTTTGTGATCATGCAGAAGCACATGTATTCCGGTAAATGGATCCGTCCCGTCACACCCCAGGGCCGGGAAGCCCTGCCCGCCTTCCGGGAAAAACACGGGATCCGGGAGAAAAAGGAGCGATTTGAGCAGGAACGGAGGTAAACGGTAACGGTGCTATATGATCCTGCTTCTGCTGGTCAAAGTCAGGTCAAAGTCAAAATCATGAAACAGTAGCCCTATTATCGGAATGAATCGTATAACAAAGTGCGGGGCAAAAAATTTGCCGAAGCTGTGACTTTTCTTCCGATCTGGGCACGATAAAAAAGGAGGTTTTTTCCATGAAAGCAAAAGAAGAGCAGGGTGTCCTTAAAAAGGCTTTGGCAGACGATATGCTTTCAGACGAGGAACTGTGTGAAGCAGTCGGCGGCGTCAGCGCAGTGGAAATACTCGACACCGCCCTGCAATATGCAGTGGCTCAGGAAGCGGCGCTCCATGCAACGAAGCCCCAACTGGATTATACATACAGCCATCTCACAGCAAGCAGCGAAAATGTGCAGTCTCCGGATTCCACGCATAGTAAAGCCGACATGTCGAAGAAACTGCCAGCATTCTCAAAGAATGATATTTTGAATCAGGCGCAGAGTTCCATGATGGCACAGGCAAATACCCTATCTAATGGTGTGTCGAACCTCCTGCAATAATCTTGGGGAAACATAGAAGATCCTGGTCGTTTGCAAAACGAATCGGTCAAAAAACACAGGGGCAGCTGCAGATTTTTTTCTTCTGCAACTGCCCCCGTTGATTTATGTGAGATCAGTATCCCGACCCCTTCTGACCCTTCAGGATCTTGATGATGCGGCTGGTGCCGAGGCGTTCCGCGCCAAGCCGGATGAATTGCTCGGCATCCTCCAGAGAGGAAATGCCGCCGGCTGCCTTGATGCGCACATTCTCCCCCACATGCTCCCGGAAGAGGCGAATATCCTCAAACGTAGCCCCGCCCTTGGAAAAACCCGTGGAGGTCTTGATAAAGTCGGCTCCCGCTTCGGTGACCAAACGGCACATCAGGATCTTTTCTTCTTCGGTAAGCAGGCAGGTCTCGATGATCACCTTAAGGATATGATCGCCGCAAGCCTGCTTGATCAGGCGGATCTCATTGAGCACATAATCGGAGTTACCGGCCTTCAGCATGCCCACATTGATCACCATATCGATCTCCGCAGCGCCGTTTTCGATCGCGTCCCTGGTTTCAAACACCTTGGAAGCAGTGCTCATATTGCCGTTTGGAAAGCCGATCACCGTGCACACGGGCACCTTTCCCTGAAGATACTCCGCTGCCTGCTTCACATAGCAGGGGGGAATGCAGACCGAAGCCGTGTGATAGGCAGCGGCGTCATCGCAGATCGTTTTGATCTCGTCCCAGGTCGCCGTTTGCAAAAGCAAGGTATGATCCACCATTGAACAAAGCTTTTCCACTGTCATATTTTACTCTCTCCGTTCTTTATCATCTTCCCGCCACAGACACGTCGGGGATCAGCACAGCCAGGGGACCCTCATAGTTCATCATCGCACATTTTTCCTCAGAAAACACCATGCGTCCCTGCAGCGCGGTAAGGCTTCCGTTCACGGAGCCCCCGGTCAGGATGTCGTGCGTTCCGTCCGCATGATGCAGATAGGCCAGGCGGATCTCTCCCTTGAAATGCCCGTCAAAGGTATCCATCTGAAAATCGGAGAAAAACACCGGTTCCAGCACACCCTCTCCTCTCATCATAGAAAGCGGACGGGTACCGTTTTTGCAGATCACCTTTTCATACTGGCCCACCGGTTCCACATGGGCATAGCGGCAGAAACGGGTGGGGCCGTGCATAAGACGGAGCTCTCCATTTTCAACAAAGGTCCTCTCCGGCATCGGGATGCCCTCCGGGCTGTAGGGTTCCACGCTTGCAAGGGAAAGGCAAAGCGATTCGCCTTCCTTTTCCGCGTTCTGGATCTTTTCCCCCACCTTCCAGTCGGAATAGCCGGAGGCCGCCATCGTCGCATCGGCACGCTCGACGTAATAGCCCATCACCTCCCGAAGCATATCGCCCCTGAGAAGCACGGGATAGGTTCCGGTTTGGGGAAGGTCTGAAGCACAGGCGCGGTCCCTTGCGGAGGAGAGAGCCTCCCGCACTTTTTCCCGTATCGCGGTCTCATCGATGCGATCCCAGGCAAAATCGCGGTACTGCTCCACATCCGTGGGAGAAACGCACTGCGACACCAGTTCACCTTCAATGCGGTCATATTGCCAGCTCACATCGGTCCCATGGGAGGTGAGCACACGCTTGTAGCCGTGGGTCACAAAGATCTCCAGCGAATTGATAAAGGCATCCCCGGCATTATCCTCTTCTAACATCAGCTTTGCGACCTGTGCGGCGGTCTGCGAAGGGGTCTGTTTAGAAAGAGGCGAAAGGGAGGACCGTTCCGGTTCGTTCACGGGATCGGCCAGGTCAAAATAGGGGTTTTTCACATAAGCGGCTGCGGCATAGGCATCCTGCAGCTTTTTTCTTACTTCCTCTTCCCCCGCCCCCTGCGGGATCAGCGCCGTGCTGCTTCCGCGGCAGGCTTTCCCATCCTGTTCAAAATCACGATACACCACTGCGGCAAAACGCACGGTATCCTTCATGCGGGGCATATCCAGCTTTTTGCGGATAAAATAGAGCTCGGCACACTGCGCCTTTTCTTCCGTTATACGCCACAGGGAGATTTTTTCTTTTTCCAACGCTTTTTGGATCAATGCGATCATGTTTCTTTCCTCCTCATCCAAGACGGATCCTGGCTTTGATCCAAGGGCCGCCATCCGAAACCTTCACCCATTCCTTATAGCCCTTTCCGCAGGCTCCGCCGCCCTCCAATTGCACCTCGGGCGACATCATCGTGATGGAACGAAGCAGATCCGGCACATAACCGGAAAGAATGATGGGAGAAAAGATCCTGCCGGTGAGCCTGCCGTCTTTGATCTCGCGGGCAAAGCTCACCATGCACTGGATTCCCCAGTTTTTGGGATCCTCCATGCCGGAGGTGGGTTCGCACAGAAGAAGACCATCCTTCACCGAAGCGATCATCTCCTCCGGCGTATCGCTTCCTCCCTCAAAGAAGGTGTTGGTCATGCGCGTATACGCCTTGCGCTCCACCGATTCGCGCCGTCCGTTGCCGGTGGGCTGCATCTGCAGCCGGCAGGCGGAAAGGCTGTCCGCCATGCCGGAAACCAGCTTCCCGTGATCCAGGATCAGGGTGTTTCCAGCCTCGTTGCCCTCGTCATCAAAGAAGAAGGAAGCCACTTCATCGGCAGCCGCCGCACCGTCCCGCATGTTCACAAGCGGGCTTGCCAGCATGTCGCCCATGCAGTTTTTCGCAAGCGCCCGGTCCTTGACAAACATATCCATTTCCACACCGTGACCAAAGGCCTCGTGCACGATCATGCCGGTCACCTCCGGGGTGCATACGCATTCATAGGTGCCGGGCTGCAGAGGCTCGGAAGAAAGCAGATCCAGCGCGTTTTTCACGCACCCGGAAACCGAAGCACGCATCCGATCCATCAGTTCCAGGCCGCACATGCCGCTGAAACTCTTATAGCTTTCCTTGATCTCCTCTCCCTTTCGGGCCAAAACCGCCATGCCTCCGCAGGTGTGCATACAATTCTGTTCCAGATCCTTTTTATCCGAAAGGAACAGCTTATGATAAATGTGATTCTGCAGTCTCATGCTGCAGTCAAGCAGCCGCTCATCCGTCGAAAGAGCTTCCCGACGTATCGAAGAAAGCATATCCAGGATCTCCTCATCACTGCGGTCCCCCGGATAAACAAGATACTCCGTTCCCTTCACATAGCTCAGTTCCTGTTCCTCCTCCGGCGCAGCAGGGCAGCGTTCAAAGCCTGCACCCAGGTTGGAAAGGTCTTCTCCGATCCTTTTGATGATTGCGGGAATATCCTCTTTCGCGATCCCGGACGCCGCATATTCCATACAGGCGCCCCGGTCATACACCCGCGCCACAAAGCCGCGGCGGCCCATCCCATCGCTTTCCGAAACCGTGATGCCGGAGGCGCTCACCCCGAAAACACGCTGGCATTCATCTGCCGCGAGAATGGTGGCACGCTCATACCGTGCGCCAAGCTCCAGCTGCAGTTTCTTCAGCAGGGGTTTCACCTCATGAATCCAGGAACTGGACATAACTTTCATCGTGATCATCCTTTCACCGAATATTACCAGCACGCCCCGGAAACGATCCTTCCGGAAGCGGATCCTTTTTCCAGTACATCATAGTGTTTTCAGAAACAATTGTCAATCATTTCTCCCGGTTTATGCTATAATAGAAAAAAAGAACTGCCGTCCCGCTTCCCCAAAGCATGACGGCTGAAAGGATTGAAAATGATTCCGGACAGGATCCTGCTTTATAACAAAACCGTCCCCTACGAAGAAATGAGCCCGGATCAAGCCGCTCCCTCTCTCGATTCCTTTGTTTTTCCCGGTTCCCGGGGCGCTGTGGTAATCGCCCCCGGCGGGGCATATATGAGAAAAGCTCCGCATGAAGGCCCGGCTTATGCCAGGATGCTGAAAGCTGCCGGGATCTCCGCCTTTGTGTTGGATTACCGGGTGAACCCGTGTCATTTTATGGCTCCCCTTGCCGACATGCAAAGGGCGGTGCGCACGGTGCGCTCCCTGGGCTATGAAAAGGTGGCTGTGATGGGTTCCTCCGCGGGCGGGCATCTGGCCTGCACCGCGGCAGTTCGTTATGACAGGGGGGTCCCTGACAGCCCCGACCCCATCGATCATTTTTCCTGCCGCCCCGATGCGCTCATCTCCTGCTATTCCGTGGTCAGCTTTGGCGCGTTCGCCCATGAGGGCAGCCGCCGGGCCCTGCTGGGCGACCGGGCGGAGGACCCGGAGCTGATCGATCATTTCTCAGCAGAAAAGCATGTCACCCCAGATACACCGCCTTCCTTCCTCTGGCACACCGCGGATGACGGCTCGGTTCCCTGCGAAAACTCGCTGCTTTTAGCCGGCGCGCTTTCAGCAAACCGCGTCCCGTTTGAGCTTCACATTTTTCCCCACGGCCCTCACGGGCTGGGACTGGCTGCGGAATACCCGGATGTATCCGTCTGGGCCTCGCTGTGCGTGCGGTGGCTGCTGAGCCAGGGCTTTGGCATCTGAAAATAAAGAGCAGCAAAAACGAAACCATAAAAACGCGTTTCCTAACAATTCCGCCCGTCATCTGCATCATATTAGGTAATCGAGACATATTGGGCTTTTGGGAGCATAGAATCATCAGTAGTATTGCTCCACATATCCATACGCTTTCTCGAACAGTTCATTATCAAACATACGCTTTTTGATAAAGACTGTTCTGAGGGCCTTTTCAACGTCCCTGCGGCCTTGATCGGTATCCTGCCATCCGGGGAATCGCACGATTTTTACGATTTCATCAATTTCGTTTACGATTCGTTCAACGATGATAGGCGTGCTGCGATTTTTTACGTTCTTGAAGAGTTCTGTGAGCGCAGCTTTACCTTTTTCTTCCTGAGAAAGGACCGGCGTTTCAGACTGTGCTTTACGGACAGCAGCGGCAGTATCTTTTGCAAGATCAAGCAGCTTTTTCAAAAACTCAACACCGTTCAAAAGACCTTGCTCGTGAAGTTTGCGCAACTGCTCCAGACGTTCGCCAAGGGAAACGAACGCGGGATCGTCAATTCGCCCCTTAATAATCGCATCCAGGTTAATTTCAATTTTCTTTGCAGCCTTTTCGCTTTTTTCCTTATCGTTGATGAACTGCTCAATAAGATCCGCGTCAGCTTCAAGAATGTCTACATCACCATGAATACCGATAGCGGTGATGTTTTCCTGAACAAGTTCGATGGTTTTGGGGCCAAGCGTGCTCCAAATCAAATGACCGGTATCATCAGAAGGCCTGACCGATTCATAAACTAAAGAAAGCCATTTATAATCAAATCTGTAGGGTGTCAGGCAATTATCCGGAGAAACGATATTCCAGATTCGATGAAGAACGCGATAATCTGCACCGAATTTATCACGCATTTCATCATTAGGGAGACATTGCTGCGCAGCAGCAAGTCCCTCCCAGGAAGAATCGGTTCTGTCCACTCCGGGGAAATACTGCAGGCATTTCTCAATCAGTTCCGGAACCTTTTCCTTTACTCCGTCAATATTCTTAATTACGTTTCTCATGCTCTCTTCATCAAAATTCAGAGCACGAGCGAATTTATCAAAAATGCCGATATAATCAACGATCAAGCCGTTTGACTTTTCTCCGTAAACACGGTTTGTACGGCAAATTGCCTGCAAGAGCGTATGATCCTTCATAGGCTTGTCCAAATACATCACCTGAAGGATCGGAGCATCAAAGCCCGTAAGCAGTTTAGAAGTCACAATCAAGAGCTTTAGCGGAACTCGCGGATCTCTGTATTTGTCGAGAAGTTTCTGCTCTTCATCAGAAAATCTTCGATAAGCAATATAGCGGTTTTCCTTATATGAATTCCTGCATACCTTCCGTTGTCAGCTTATTGGCTCTGAACGGGGTATGAAATAGGCGCAGTTGACCTGCCCTCGGCAAACCGAGAGCTTCTTCATGTGTAATCTCATAAAAAACGTCATCAAAGGCAAGACGTCTTTGCGTTATGGTTTGACTGATGGTTTCAACCACGCTTATCCCTCCCATCAAAACGGCAAAAATAATCTCTTATTTTGTTACTATTTCCAGCAACGACTTATAGCTGTCTACTACATCATAAACAACATTACCGTTGCTGATAGCTTTGAAATGTTCCCGTGCGCAGTGAATCTTCGATTCTTCTATCAGCCTGAGCTGCATCGAGGACATAGAACCCTTTGTTTCAGCGACGAAACAGATATGCTTCACATTTCCCTCGTAAAAAGCGATTGCCCAGTCCGGATTATAGCGTCCAACCGGTGTAGAAATATAGAAGCCATCCGGCAGTTTGACATATACGGCAACATCTGTGTTGGTATCCAGGTCTGTTGCAAAGTCACGCTCGTTACTGGAATCATAAACAATATGATCGTATAGGTGCTTCTGTGCTTTCATTGCATTTACACCCAGCTTGCCCTTGATGGTCGGCTCCGTAAATATATCCGTACCATAGTGTTCATCCAATACATTGTAGGTTATATGTTCAATGATAGCCGTAGCCTTCTGGTCGTTAATGAGTGCAGCCGCCTTGATGATGAACTCTTCCGGGTTGTCCTTAAACTGGTTAAAGACGCTCGGCTGGATTCCTTGAAGGATCTGAATAATCGCCTTCCGTGTCAAGCCGGTTTCATCAACCAGCTTTCCAATAAGGTCATATTTGACGTTAGAGTTTGCCGTTATGGTCACACCATAACTTGCAGATTCTTCTTTCAGAAATGCCGTGCCGCCGGTTAGAGCTTCTTTGGATTTAATCGTATCCATTGTTCCGCTTTCAACCTTGAAATAGATCTTTGAAACACGGAGCTTGCTGTCCAGAGATGCGACCGATTTCCGCACCAACTCATCCGTATCAAAATCAACAACATACACAGATTTTGCATTGATGTGCGACCAAAGCGCTTTGAATTCCGGCATCGCCAACTTGTCAGCATCGACCTGAAGCTCAACGTTATTCTTGCGGACGTTCTCGATTTCAATCGGCTTATAAACAGAGTCAATGATCTCAATGACCGCGGCAGCTGAATCAGTCACTTCATCTGCAACCTTGATTTCTCCGTTTGCCTTATCCGCATAATATTTGTCAGTCAGCGTACCCTTCTTATCGATGTATCCGTTCACGATAAGATCAAAGTGAATCGCGCTGGCCATATCTCTATCAATAATCTGTTCATTTCCGGCAGTATCCTTAATAACCTTACCGACAAAGAGGTCAGCCGTAACAGCACGAGGACGGTCTGCAACCGCTTCTGCGATTTCAGACTGCAGTCCCTTCGCAAAGCTGTCATAGCTTTCACTGGCAATAACAGTCAAAACATTGATGTTATGCACGTCATTGCCCAGAACATTGGTATCCATTCTGTCGCCGTCCTGATTTACACACAGGCGCAGACCACGACCGACCTCCTGACGCTTACGCACCTCACTGGAGGACTGTTTTAAGGTACAGATCTGAAATACATTCGGGTTGTCCCAGCCTTCACGCAAAGCAGAGTGGGAGAAAATAAACCGAACAGGGCTCTTTTTCGAATCACGATCCAGAAGGAGCTCTTTGTTTTTCATAATCAGCTCATAGGCACTGACATCATCCGACGTGGTTTCCTTGCGACCAACCTTCGGATCAATCATCTTTCCTTTGCCGTCTACGGAGAAGTAACCGGCATGAGTCTTGCCCGGCTTGATCCTATTCAGGTAATCAAAGTATGCATTATCGTCAAAGATGGTCGTTTGAAGATTGCCGATAATATCTTCGTATTCCTCTTCAAACATCGTAGCGTACTTGCCGTTGATCGGTTGACCGGCTGCATCGTAGTCACGATAGTTTACGACTTCATCGATGAAAAACAGGGACAGCACTTTGATGCCCTTATAGAACAATTGCCGCTCACGCTGAATGTGAGACAGAATTGTTTCACGAATCTGAATGCGGCGAAGCTGGTCTTCATCCACCTTGCCGATAACATCACCGGCAAAAATCTTGATTCCGTTTAAGAATTCGATAGAGTCATCACGGCCGTCGATGAATTTGACAACAAAGCCGTTCTTATATTCCTCCATCTGACCGGAGTTATCATACAGGTTATATCCAATGCCGACGGTCTTTGTCACTTTGCGTATACCGGTAGCACCTTTGAAGTCAAACTGAATCGTTGCGGTCGGGTCAGATTTGGAAAGATTGATACTCTCAAGGTAAACATAGCTATCCGTTGCCGTACTGCCGGATTCGGAAATGCCTTTGACGGCGATTTTCTTGACCAACCGCTTATTATATGCCTCCATTGCATCAAGGCGGTAAACCATATTATAGATGCTATCTTTTTTATGGGTAGCAGAATAGCGCAGTGTCAGCAGAGGGCAAAACTCTTTCAGTCGTTCCTTGGTTGCGGAACCTTCGACAGATTGCGGCTCATCTATTATCAGAACCGGATTTGTCTTTGCAATAATATCAATCGGTCGACGGGAACGGAATTCATCCAACTTCATATAAATCCTGCGGGCATCCTTGCCTTTTGCGTTGAATGCCTGAGAATTGATAATCATTACATTGATGGAGCTGTCCGAAGCAAAACGGTCAATCTCTGTCAACTGGGCAGAATTATAGATGAAGAAACGAATCTTTTTCCCATATTCCTCGGCAAAATGCTCCTGTGTTGTCTGGAAAGACTTATATACGCCTTCACGGATGGCAACGGACGGCACAACAACGATAAACTTACTCCAGCCATAATGCTTGTTAAGCTCATACATTGTTTTGATGTAGGTATATGTTTTGCCGACGCCTGTCTCCATTTCAATGGTAAGGTTATATCTACCTTCCAGCTTCGGAGACGGCTCGATCCCGTTGGTGCGCTGTATTTTCTGCAGATGCTCCAGAATAATACCGTCAGAAAGCTCCGGAACAATTTTCTGGTTGCTCCAGCCGGTATAATCCTGTTCTTCCGTTATGTTTATCTGATAATTTCCCAAACCTTTATCCATCATATAGGTAGGCATCAGATACGGCTGACCGGCAAAAACATCCACGACAGCTTTGGCAGCATCCGCCTGAAATTTCTGATGTTTGAATTGGAGTTTCAAATGTCCTCACCTCCAGTTTCTTCATCAATCCACTCTTGCAGCTTCTTCTGCAGAATTTTCTTATCCGGAAGATAAAGACTATACTCAGAAGCAAATATATTGCTGTTTTCCGGCAAAGTCATCCGTACAATAGCATCGTTTTTTTCTTTGCAAAGTAAAATTCCAACCGTAGGGTTTTCATCCGGGAGTTTCTGGTAACGGTCATAGTAA
>JAZLIA010000141.1:0-3781 GCA_045617125.1 Clostridia bacterium
CCCTTGATCCAAACAATACAAGTCGCTCTGCATGATAATTATCACACTGCTTCTTTACATACTCAATAATATCTTTTTCAGTCATTGTATGATTTCTGCACCCCTTACAGCCGCAAACATTCCCCAAGCTCTAATCTTACCAATATGTTCTTTTCAGAGAATACTCACAGTCAACAACGGACTCCATGTGGCACTTCACGATTTCACCGGTATTCGTTCTGATATCAACAATGCCATGTTCATATTCTATAACATGGCAATCTGTGTAAGATTTTTCTTTATTGTTATTCAGCATTTTCTATGGTGTCAAAACACCCCATTTTCAGCTAAATAAAAATAAGGTACAGCATAAATTATTCTGACAGAGAATACATCAGATTGATTTATGCTGTACCTTTTGTGTTATCATGAGTTTTGTAACATAAAAACAGCGGGCCTGCACCGTGGAAAAGTCTGGCCCGCCATTCACCACAGATATGGAAAAACCATATCTGACAACAATGCTATGATAACCATTCTTGTCCGGGATTGCAAGCATATTTCCCAATCCTTTTATGATTCTGTCATTAATCGTATTCAGTTTCATCAGATCACCTGCACCTGTGGTCACCGTGCATGCCTGACCATTCACGGTTACTATCAGAGAAGCATTAAGCTTCCCCGCGGCACTATCCGTCTGCGCATCTGTCGTGTCAGATGCTCCGCATGCGGCAAAACGCACGCATTGCTCCTTTCTTCCATCGTTCCTTATTCTCAGATCCGTACCTTTGACCAGCAGCAGATATGTATCACATATGAGCAACAGCTCTCTCCTGTCTCTGTCTGTGATTCCAATCCTCAGATCGATGAGAATAACATCAAAGCTGTTCTCCGGAATTACAGGCACCGTTGGCGTGAGATGCTGTTCTCCCTGCGCATCAGCCTCTCATCGACCCTTATGCTGGTCCATTCCTGTTTTGCGAATTATTCCCTGCAGTTCATGCAGATTCACAGAGGTCCCAACCGGCTCTTTTTACATACCACATAGCCTTACCCGACACGGGTCCCCGTTTCTTCTAAAATGAAGAAAAATATACAAGGAGGCCTGACTTATGGAACAGGAACAGAAACAGCAGATCGCTCTCATGCGTTATTCGGCGATCGCGCCGCTCATTATCGGTGCCCGGGATGACATTCCCTCTCTGAGCGCCTTCTTTCGTGACGCTTCCGCCAGAGGAATTAAATCTCCCGACGGTACTATCCGTCATTATTCCCCGGCTACTCTGGAGAAATGGTACCTCTCTTACAGGAAGAACGGATTTGACGCACTCATCCCCTCCGGCAGATCGGACTGCGGAGTCAGCAGAAAGATCGATGATGACCTCAGGGAACAGATCACTTATCTTAAACACAACTACCCGCGTATCTCTGCCTCAGCTATCTTCAGACAGCTGCAGGATAACGGGAGTATCCATTCCGGGCAGCTCTCCGAATCGACTGTCTGCCGCTTTATCAACCAGCTCTCGCTGCAGGAGAAGCTTACATCCAATCAGGATATGCGCCGTTATGAACGGCCTCACATCAATGAGGTCTGGTGTGGTGATTCCAGCACCGGTCCTTACCTGAAAACACCGGATGGAAAAAAGCACCGCATTTATGTCATTGCACTGATTGACGATGCAAGCCGCTTCATCCTTGCCGCCGATGTCTTCTTTAACGATACTTTTGTAAATCTTATGTCCGTAATGAAATCTGCCGTCTCAAAATACGGAAAGCCCAAAGTATTCAACTTTGATAACGGATCTGCATATAAGAATACTCAGATGGAACTTCTTGCAGCCCGTATCGGCTCTGTCATCAACTACTGCAGACCCTATACCCCTACACAGAAGGCAAAAATCGAGCGCTGGTTCCGTACCTTAAAGGATCAATGGATGGCTTCCCTGGATATGCGGGATTTCCACTCCCTGGATGAACTTCGCGGCAGCCTTCTTTCTTATGTCAATACTTACAATCAGCACCCGCATTCTTCCCTCAAGGGCATCTCACCGCAGGAACGTTTCTTTCAGGAACCCGAACTGATCTGCCGGCTTTCCGATGAGCTCATCGAAAACTCTTTCCTTCTCGAGATCGAACGCAGGGTATCCGCCGATTCCGTTATCGTGATCGATCAGGTTGAATACGAAGTCGATTACCGTTTTGCAAAGCAGCGCATCACTCTCCGCTATACACCTGATATGGAAAATATCTATCTTGTGGAAGCAGACGGTTCCCTTTCACCCGTCCGTCTTCTGAATAAGCAGGAAAACGCCCTGGTCAAACGTGACAAGGTTCGCCTGACAGGAGGTGAGGATTGATGGAACTGACTGCCCGTTATGGTCTGGAATACAACCCTTTTCTTAAAAACTCCCGACAGGCTGTTTTCGAAGGGACTGAGTATAATGAGGCGAGATTCCGCCTCGATTACCTTGCAAAGAACAAAGGCTTCGGACTCCTTACCGGCGCTGCCGGGCGGGGCAAGACCACTCTGATCCGTTCCTGGGCAGCTGATCTGAATCCGTCTCTTTACAAAGTCGTTTATTCCAGTCTTTCCACAGTTACCGTAAACGACTTTTACAGAGGTCTGGCTGCTTCCCTTGGTGCCCAGCCCGCATTCCGTAAAGTTGACAACTTTCGCATCATCCAGGATGAGATCAGCCGTTATGCCCTCGACAAAAGAAAAACACCCGTGATCATCATCGATGAAGCGAACTACATAAAAAACGCTGTCCTCAATGACCTCAAGATCCTTTTCAACTTTGAAATGGATTCCAGGGACCGGGCTGTTGTGCTCCTTGTCGGACTCCCCCAGCTGAATAACACTCTTGGCCTCTCTATCCATGAACCGCTCCGTCAGAGGATCATCATGAACTATAACCTCGACGGTTTTTCCAGAGAAGAAGGCCGCTCCTATATCGAATACAAGCTGAAAAAAGCCGGATGTCAGGACTCTGTCTTTGACGAGCCTGCCATTGAAGCGATACTCAACGCTTCAGACGGCACGGCACGTATGATCAACAAGCTCTGCAATGCTTCGCTTGTGATCGGACACAGCCGGTCCGCAAACTGCATCAATGCTGACATTGCCATGCAGGCGATCAATGAGTGTACACTCGGTTAGGAGAAGCTCAATGGAAAAAATACTGTTTGAGTACCCTTACTTTATATTTAAAGAAGAAGATCCCGAGGATTCTGTTCTTATTCGAAAACAGGCCTCCATACGTCCCGTCAATCTTTCACATGAACCCTATGATGCAATCCTGAATAATGGCGAAAACAGTTTTCACCTGATCTTCGGGAAACAGATCAATGGAAGGTTTTTATGCATCCCAAACTGGTTTATCGGCTGTGAGCTTGCATCATACGATGATATACAGTGGAACGAAATGTCGCTGTCTGAAGCTGCTGACAGCAATGGGAAAATCGATTATAACGACGTCTCTGCCATCTGTTATGCATTGAAGTCCATGAAACCGTACCTTAAGTAACACTTCCGGCTCCCTCATTTAATTTGAGGGAGTTTTTAATGTCGTAAAATAATGCGCCGAATCAGCAGCTGATAATGTTACAGTCTCCGGCAGGTTCCTTCAAAAACACCTCTGATTAAAATGACTCATAAAGCAGCGTTTAATTTAACGGACAACAGCAGGCCCGGAGACAAACAGCAGCTTTATGTGGATGAGGAAGCCGCCGTTGTGATCCGCAGGATCTTCAGGATGGCCGCCGGAGGAATGGGTATTTCAAGGATCGCGGAAACGCTGAC
>JAZLIA010000142.1:0-19566 GCA_045617125.1 Clostridia bacterium
TTCCCCACTGCTGCCTCCCGTAGGAGTTTGGACCGTCTCTCAGTTCCAATGTGGCCGATCACCCTCTCAGGTCGGCTACCCATCGTCGACTTGGTGGGCCGTTACCTCACCAACTATCTAATGGGACGCGAGTCCACCTCACACCGATAATTCTTTGACCCCTTGGGGATGCCCCCCTGTGGTCTTATGCGGTATTAGCACACCTTTCGGTGCGTTATCCCCCAGTATGAGACAGGTTCCTCACGCGTTACTCACCCGTCCGCCACTAAGTAAGATAAAAGCAAGCTTCCATCTTACTCCGTTCGACTTGCATGTGTTAAGCACGCCGCCAGCGTTCGTCCTGAGCCAGGATCAAACTCTTGTGTTTAATCCTCTAATCTGGTGTTCTGGTCTCCCAGCCCCTCCAGATCAAAACTCATTCTCAGAATTAACTGTCGTTCTTCTTCTCTTCTCTGTATCGTTTTCAAGGTCCCGTTCCTGCTCGCTCTCGCGAGCGCTTAAATATATTATCACTTTTGCCCCTCCTCTGTCAACCCCCTTTTTTTATATTTTTTTATCTTTTTTTGTTCATTTTTGCCTTTACTATGCAAAAACGGCCCATACAAGGCCGTTTTATACTAAATGAGTTTTAAAGTCACCGTTCCAAATCATTCCCCTTCTGCTCATCCAGGTATACTGTCACGTCACCTTCAGGCAGCTCGCTGTGTGATTCACCGGGCAGCTGCCGTTCCCGGATCCTTCCGGACAGATGCTTTAATCTGTCCGTGCGCTGAGCGATCCGCATCCCGGTAAGGTTGTGGGATTTGTATTTATCCAGCAGGGTGCGGGTCCCGATCGCAGCCGGAATAGCCAGCACCGGCCCTGCGGCAATCGCAGCAGCAGCCCCTACTCCCAGCGCCGCCCCGGTCTTTACCATGCGGAACACCGTATCCGCCGCCGCATCCTTCTGGCTCTTTTTCCCCATGATCACCTTGCACTCTTCCGTTATGGCAATCACAGCAAAGGGCAGCACATTACCGGCGGATTCCAGCACCTCCCCCAGCACGCCCGTATCCTGCAGCAATCCAAGATCCGCCGCCACATTATCGGCATAGGAAAGGCCGGTGGTCACCGCATCCACCAGGGTATCATGACGGCGTTTTTTATACCGGGCCACCAGTTCACCGTATTTTGCCATCGGCTTTCCTCCTTTTCAAAATAATCTCCTGCTTCAGAACAGCTTGTTGATCAGCGCGATCAGCACGGCCGCACCCGAAGCGATCGCCACCAGCCAGGTCGCCTGCCGCAGAAAGCCGGTCCACCCTTCGGATTTTCCTTTTTTCTGTTCCCGGGAGGACAGCGCTTTTTTCAGCTTTTCCGTTTCCGTCTGCAATTCGTTCAGCTTTTTTGCATTATCCTGTACAGACGCTTCCAAACAGCGCAGCCGATCCTCCGTGTCATTTTCAAAAAGAGTCTGCTGCGAGGTCACATTATCCAGCAGCCGGCTGATCCGTTCCTGGTCCTCACTGAGGCCTTCGGCCACCAGGGTCATCTCATTGGTGAATTCCTCCAGAAGCTGGTTATTGTCTCTTCCCTTCAGAGGAGACAGCGCCGTGCCGAAAAACTGCTTCGCGCTGGTCAGAATATCCTTTTTCTGTCTGTCCTGCAGACTTTCCTGGGACAGATTCATATTTTCTTCATTCATGTTCAGATCAGGCGGATCCCGGCCGCCGTCTGTTCGGCCTGATAATTCCGGAGCAGATTCTGGATCTTGTCATAGGGATTGAGCAGCTTATGCAGCGAATGATCATGATTCAGTGTCGCGATCATATAGCTGATATACTTGCTCAGGTCCGCTTCTATGAACCAGGGTTCACTGCGCACCTCAACGGGATAATAGGAAGCATTGCTTACGATGATCCTGCAGAGCAGACCCTTCTCGTAGGCTTCACGGAAGGTTTCGATGCCGCCGGTAAAAAACGCAAAGGTAGCGATCCCAAAAATGCGTCCGCACCTGCGGGATTTCAACTCACGGCACAGATCAAGCAGGCTGTCTCCGGAAGCGATCATATCATCCACCACGATGATATCCTTGCCTTCGACATCCGAGCCCAGGTATTCATGCGCCACGATGGGGTTCCGACCGTTCACCACCCGCGTATAATCACGGCGCTTGTAGAACATGCCCAGATCCAGCCCCAGCACGGAGGAATAATAAATGTTACGCTGCATGGCGCCTTCATCCGGAGATACCACCATCATACTGTTCTTGTCGATGTGCAGATCCTTCACATTTCTGCACAATGCCTTGATCATCTGATAGGTAGGCATCACGTTTTCAAAACCGCACAGGGGGATCGCGTTCTGCACACGGGGATCATGGGCATCAAAGGTGATAATGTTGCTCACGCCCATTCTGGCAAGCTCCTGCAGAGCAATGGCGCAGTCCAGGCTCTCACGGCCGGAGCGCTTGTGCTGACGGCTTTCATAAAGCATGGGCATGATCAGACTGATGCGCTTGGCTTTGCCTGCGATGGCGGAAATGACGCGCTTCACATCCTGAAAATGATCATCCGGGCTCATGGGAACATCCACGCCATACATCTTATAGGTTTTCTGATGAGCGCACACATCCACAATGATATAGATATCATAGCCGCGCACGCTGTCCTTGATGACGCCCTTACCTTCACCGGTGCCAAAGCGGGGGCAATAGCACTTCACCAGGAAATTATCTCTGCCCTGACCGGGGGTGGTGAAATATTCCTGATCTTCTTCTTCCTGCATCTGATTCCATTTTTTCAGCCAGTGGTTAATCTTTTCACCGATCTCCTCGCATCCGGGCATCGTGATCACGCCCAAAGGCCCGAACGGGATCTTATCCGCCTCCCTGTCCCATTTGGTCAGAAAACTGTCGTTCATCTTTCTCCACCCCCGTTATTTTGCTTACTGAATCATCTTTCTTTTTGAAAACGATCCCCAAAAGCCCAGCCTTCCAGGCCGCCCGGTCATACTAAACGAGTTTTAAAAACTGAACAGATGCGCCGCATATTTTTCGCTCTGGCTAAGCTGAATGGAGGGAAGCGTACGTGAAACATACATTGACCGGAATGAAGCAACGCCAGAGGGGAAAAGATACAAGCAAATGTTGGGTTTTTAAAATGAGTTTAGTATCAGATCACAAACCCGCCGTTCACTCTGAGATCATCACCCGTAATGAATGCCGCCTGATCTGAAGTCAGGAAATCCACACAGGAGGCGACATCGCCGGGCACTCCCAGGCGTCCCAGCGGGGTCTCCTCCCTTAATGCTTCCAGGTCCTCCCGTGAAAAGCCGGCCATCATGTCCGTATCCACCACTCCGGGCGACACTGTGTTCACCCGGATCCCGCTCGGACCCAGTTCCCGGGCCAATGCCTTCGAAAAGCCGATCAATGCCGCCTTGGCCGCGGAATACGCCGCCTCGCAGCTGGCGCCCGCTTCCCCCCACATGGAGGCAATGAATACGATGCTGCCCTTCTGCCTGCTGATCATGCCCGGAACAAAGGCCTTCACTGCAAGGAAGGCCCCCCGCACATCCACGCTGAAAAGCCGGTCCCACTCCTTCGGGGACATATCCTGGATCAGTCCCACATGGGCAATGCCCGCCGAATACACGAGGGTATCCGGCCGGAAGGGCAGCCGTTCAGGCAAGGAAAGCATCCCCTCCGTATCCGCCGTATCGCACTGAAGGGCAGCTGCGCCGGTCGCCCGGCTCAAGCTCATCGCCGCTTCAGTGCTGTTTTTATAGGTAAAGGCGACCCGGTCGCCCAGGCCGGAAAACCGGCGCACACATTCCGCCCCGATTCCCCGTGAGCCTCCGATCACAAGCACGCTCCGCATTTCTTCACTCTCTCATAAGACGAATGAAGAGGCATCCGATTTTTCCGGATACCTCTTGTGCTGCTTAAAAATCACTGCCGTTCCAGCCCCACACAGAACAACATTCATACTGCACATAGATGTTGCGGGGCGGTATGTCCAGCGTGTTTCCCACCAGCTCCGTCAGTTTGCCAGTGAGACGGTCAGCATCCTTTGCAGACACCTCTCCGTACACACGCACAGAAATAAACGCGATGCCTTCATCGCACTTCCCCTGAAAATACAGCCGGCAATCTCCGGTCACATCCACCATCAGCCACTGCTCGCTTTTTCCGGGAAGAATACGGATGATCTCACCCATTCCGCGGGTAAGCTGTTCTTCCTGCCGGGGTGACACCGTCCTGTTCGTTCGGGTGGAAATATACGGCATAAAGACCTCCCTGCCGTTTCATCGGCAGAAAAAGTATAACACAGAGAAAGCCCGATTGCAACTCATAGCAGCCCAGTATCATAAAAACTGTTTCCTTCCGGAAAAAGACTTTCCCTCATTTCACGGGGCCGCTATTGAAGCTGAGAAGCACACATAATGAAAATCAGCGTATCCTGCCGCCTTTTCATTCAGGCTGAGAGAAAACAATCCGGGACGCGCTCCGGTCCACCCTCCCTGTGAAAGGGCAAACGGTTCTCCGAAGGGCGACGGTTTTTCGCCCTGAACGGCAAACAGGAAGCGTCCCTTCCCTTCCGCCACGCGAAGGATCATCCTCACCGTTTCCCCCGTATAGGCTGCGGCGCACAGGATCTCCTCTTTCACCTCCGGGAAACAGTGATGGCCCCGGTCCCGGGCCGTATCCCGGATGAGCAGGATGCGTCCCTCCTCTGCCGCTAAAGCGTGGCACACATAGCCCATCACTCCGATGCCGGCTCTTCCTCCAGGAAGCAGATGGGGCGTTATACTCACTTCCATATCGAAATCACGCCGCTGCATCATCTGGCTCAGAAACTGCCCCGCCTCAAAGGGGGTAGGCGCAGGACAGGCAAAAAGTCTCAAGCCCGGCTGAAGAGGGGAATACCACTCCGGGCAGGGGTTGCATTGCCACTGCCACTGCAGACCGGGGCCAAAGGCAAAATCATCCGAATCCGCCACCCGGCAGGGAGTGCTTTCCAGCGGCACGGTGCCCCCCGGAGCCGGTTCCCCGTTCAAACCCATCACAGGCCAATCATTCTGCCAGCTTACCGGCTGCAGATGCGGGATCCTGCCGTAAACGCCCACATCCTGAAAATGGATGAACCAGTCACCGCCCCGGCCGTCGCTGACCAGACCGCCCTGATGAGGCCCGTTTACCTGGGTGTTTCCCTGCGAAAGCACCACCCGTCTTTCGTAAGGCCCAAAGATGCTCCGGCTCCTCAGTGCCAGCTGATATCCCCCGGTCACCCCGCCTGCCGGGCAAAGGATCCAGTAATATCCGTTCCGCCGGTAAAGCTTGGGGCCCTCCACAGTGTCATCATCATGCTCCGCGCCGTCATAAACGCGCTTTCCCAGGTCCAGAACCTGAAGCCCGTCGGGCGACATGCGATGGATATACAGCAGATTGTTGATCCCCACCCGGCTTCCCGCAAAACCGTGCACAAGATATACCCTGCCATCCTCGTCAAAAAGCGGGCAGGGATCGATCCACCCGGTCACATCTTTCACAAGATGACAGGTCCATTTTCCGGCAGGATCTTCCGCAGTGAAAGCATATAAACCCTCATCCGGCATACACACATACACATAAAAAAGCCCGTTATGCCACCGCAGCGAAGGGGCAAACAGCCCGCAGCGGTGCACAGGACGGTCATAGCGGGAATGAGGCAGCCTTTCCGCGGCATAGCCGATCAGATGCCAGTGTACAAGATCCCTGGAATGAAGCACAGGGATGCCCGGCACATAGGTAAAGGAAGAGGAGATCATGTAAAAATCCTCTCCCACCCGGATCACATCCGGGTCGGAATAATCCCCGTAAAGAATGGGGTTTTCAAATCGTACAGACATAGGCTTCCTTTCTTCTGCGCCGCATACTGTGATCGTATGTTCAGTCCCTTCAGCCGTCACAGGCAGAAGGCTGCGGCCTTGCGCCGGGATCCATGATAACAGATATGCCGTGCAAAACCAAACCGAAAAGCCGGTAACTGTCAAAAATTTCCGTTCCGGAACATATTGCCCTTCCTCCTGCTTGTGTGCTACAATCACCCCTGTTTACAGGAAAAAGAAAGGCAGACAACCGGTATGGATCGTTTTTATCCCGAAAACAAAACTCCCTCCGCGATCCTGCGCAACATATTCTGCGCCGCCATCAGCCTTTTTATCAATGGCTTTGGCATCTATCTGACCATCCAGGCCAATATCGGCGCCGCTCCCTGGGACGTGTTCAGTCTGGGGCTGTCCCGCACCCTGGGCATTCTTTATGGTACTGCTTCCGTGGCGGTGTCCGTCACGATCCTGGTGATCGATCTGCTCCTGAGAGAACCCATCGGCATCGCCATGGTGATCGACGCGGTCGTGGTAGGCAAATCGGTAGACCTGTTCAATTTTCTTCAAACGGTGCCAAAGGCCTCCAGCCTGCTGCTCGCCATACCGATGATGATCCTGGGCCTGTTCATCATTGCCTACACCCAGTACACCTATATGCGGAGTGCGCTGGGCTGCGGACCCCGCGACACGCTGCTGGTAGGGCTCTCCAAACGGTTCCAGCGTATCCCCATCGGCATGATCAGCATTGCTCTGCTCACTTTTGTCACGGTCCTGGGCGCCTTACTTGGCGGCCCTGTAGGAATCGGCACGCTGATCTGTGCCTTCCTGTCCGGCCCCATCATGCAATTTTCCTTCCGCACGGTGCATTTTGACGCTGCCGGGATACCGCATCAACACATGACCGATTCACTGCGCATCCTGTTTTCGTTTTTTAAACGCTCCTGATCGGGTCATGCTTTTATTCACTTTCTGACGATCCCCGGCATATCCGCGGGCCGCATCCCGCTCCTTTTCATTTCACATCACCCGGATCAACACCATATAGCACACTGTGCCCAGCAAAATGCTCAGCAGGGTACTTTTTTTCCACACATAGGATGCCGCAGTGAGCAAGGATGCGATCAGCGGAGGCAGGAAGCCCGAAACGGAAGCAAAGGAGATATCCTTCAGACAGTAGATCACCAGCATGCCCATCACTGCGCACGGCAAAGCCCTGCCCAGGCGGAGGATCACCTTCGGGGTCCTTTTTTCATCCCGAAAGATCCAGAAGGGTGTAAACCTCAGCGCGGCGGTGACCAGAGCGATCACCAGTACCGCCAGGAACAGATAGACCTCCTGATTCATTCCCGCGTTTCCTCCTTTCCGGAACTGCCGGCAAAGAGCAGGAGCACCGTGATCAGGATCATCGCGGGGATCAGGAACTTCTCCGTTCCAAACACAGCAAGGCACAGGGCCGTTGCAAAAAAACCAAGCACTGCGGAAAGGCGGTTTTCCTTTTTGAGCCATTGATCGGTGAAGATCACAATAAACATCGCGGTAAGAGCAAATTCCACACCCCTGGTATCAAAGGGAATCACCCGGGAAAGGAGCGAACCCAGGCAGCTGCCCGTCACCCAGTAAAGATGATCCAGTACCGTCACGTATAAACAATAACGTTCCCGGTTTTCCGGCGGCACATCGGGCTCCCGGCACACCAGAGAATAGGTCTCATCCGTAAGGGCAAAGATCAGGTAGGGCTTGCATTTTCCCATGTTCCGGTAAGGGCCGGACATACTGATGCCGTAAAAAAGGTGACGGGCATTCACCATCAGCGTCATCAGCGCACAGGTGAGCAGCGAAGCTCCGCCTGCAAAAAGGGATACAGCCAGATACTGCATGGAACCCGCAAAAATAAAAAGGCTCATCATCAGCGTCCACATAAAACCGTAACCGGCAGAACGCATCAGCAGCCCAAAGCCGATGCCCAGCACCATATAGCCCGCCAGAACGGGCAGGGTATCCCGGAAGGACTTTCTGAAAATCGGATCGTTCCTTACGATCATCTTTCCTCATCCCCTTCGCATCAAGTTAAGATCCGGCGGTCGAGCAGCGGAAAATCGGTCACAGCTCCGCCTTCAGCCTCCGCTGACGCGTCACCTCATACATCATGATCGACGCCGCACAGCTGACGTTAAAGGAGGAAGCGTAGGAGGTCTCCGCCATCGGAATGGTGACCAGAGTGTCGCAGTATTCCTTGAAGGCCTTGTTGAGCCCCATGGTCTCATTGCCGATCATGAGCATGAGCGGCCCGGAAAGCTCCGCTTTATCGATGGGATATTCCTTATGCGCTGTGGTGCCCACCACCCGGAAGGAGGGATACCTGCTTCTTAATTCCTCCACCCAGGCATAGAACCTTTCGTTATCCTCCAAACGGATCACGGGCAGGTTGAAAAACGAGCCCATGGCCGACACCACCACATCGGGATCATACAGATCCACCGCGTGACCGGTAAGCACAAGAGCATCCGCACCCAATGCATCGCAGGAACGGATCATCGTGCCCAGGTTGCCCTTGTTGGAGGGACGGTCAAACAGCACAATGAAGGGATCGCCGCGAAAGCTCAGTTTTTCCGGGGTATCCTCTCTCATGCCGATCACCGCCATCAGTTCCGAGGTATCCTCCTTGCCGCTGAGAGACTGCATCAGCTCCGGCGTGAACACATAATTCACTTCCGTTTTTACTTCCCGGATCATCTCCTGTGCCCAGGAAGAGAGACGATCCCGGTCATAGATGAGCGACACGAATCGCCACCCGTTCTGACGGGCTTCCTTCAGGCTGCGCACGCCCTCCACCAGAAAGCAGTTCTGCCGGTAGCGTTTGTTTCGGTTGGTCTTTAGGGTTTCCAGGGTCTGATAAACATCATTTTTTGTAAAAACCCGGATCTCTTTCATTTCCGTATTTCCTTCCTGTGCGAGGTTATTCCGCCTTCCCAAAGAGCCGCGTGTGTTCTCTGTTTCTGCATTCACACAGGCAGGAACGCCGCGATCAGCGCAAAGATGAGTGCCGGCAGCATGTTGGCCACCTTCACCTTTTTGCCAAACACCAGGTTGATACCCACGCAGAAGATGAGCACCGAACCGGTAAGGCTGAGATTCAGCAGGGCCTTCTCCGTCATCAGCGGGCGCAGCAAAACCGAAAGCAGCGTCATGCCGCCCTCGATCACCGCAACCGGGATCGCTGAAAACACGCTGCCCTTCCCCATCGAGCAGGTCAGGATCATCACGATCACAAAATCCAGCACCGATTTGGTCGCCAGAATGGAAAAATCCCCATTCAGACCATCCTCAATGGCCCCCACCACCGCCATCGCCCCGATGGACACCGTGAAGGAGGCCGTCAGAAAAGCATCCACAAAGGTGGTGTCGCCGCTGTTGCCGGTCTTTTGCCGGAGCCACACGCCAAACCGCTCGAACAGCGCTTCAAAATCGATCAATTCTCCTACCAGGGCACCCAGGCACAGGCACAGCGTAAGCAGCATGGCTCTCCCGCTGACCACTGAGCTGTCCTTCACCGTAAGCATGCCCTCCATTGCTCCTGCAATAGCAATGAACATCACACTGATACCGCACGCCATGGTCAGACTCTGCTGATGCTTTTCCTTCAGCAGTTTTCCGCCGAAATGCCCGGCCACGCCTCCCGCCACGATCGCTGCCACATTGATGATCGTTCCGATCCCTGCCATCTGATCCTCCTTTTCCGGAAAGGCTCAGCGCTTCTTCTCCGGCTTTCTCGCATTTTTCTGTTCGATCAGACGGGCTTCATGTCCCTGATCGGACGGACGATAATAGATCACATCTTCCATACCCGCAGGCATATACTGCTGTTTCACCCAATGACCCGGATAATTGTGGGGATATTTGTATTCCTGACCGGTGGTCACATTGAGACGCTCGTTTCCCTGATAGTGATTATCCCGAAGATATTCCGGTACCGGGCCGTATCCGCCCTTTTCCGCGTCAGCCATCGCGGCATCGATGGCCGCGGATACGCTGTTGGATTTGGGACTTTCGCACACCGCGATGATCGCCTGGGCCAGAGGTAAACGCGCTTCCGGCATGCCCATCATCTGCAGCGCTTCCCCGGCAGCGACCGCCTGAAGCATCGCGATGGGATTGGCCAGGCCCACATCCTCACTGGCATGGGCGATTACACGGCGCGCCAGAATGCGGGGATCCAGCCCCGCATAGAGCAATCGGCTTGCCCACAAAAGGGCAGCGTCGCTGTCCGACCCTCTCAGGCTTTTGCAGAAGGCGGAAAGCATATCATACATCTGGGTATCATCGCACCGGAGCACCGGCTTCTGAATGCTCTCCTCCGCCACGGAAAGTGTGACACGGATGCGGCCGTCTTCCCCAATCGGCGTGGTAAGCACAGCCAGCTCCAGGGCATTGAGCGCCGTGCGCACATCTCCTCCCGCCACCCGCACGATGTGATCAAGCGCCTCATCGTCCACAACGGCATTCATATCTCCCAATCCCCTTTCCCGATCGGAAAGGGCCAGCAGACACGCCTTTTTCACATCCGCTTCCCGGAGCGGCTCAAAGGCAAAGATGCGGCAGCGGCTCACGATGGCCGGAGTCATCGCGATCATGGGGTTCTCCGTGGTGGAGCCGATAAAGCGGATCACACCTTCCTCCATCGCGGGCAGGACCGAATCCGACTGGGCCTTGCTCCAGCGATGACATTCATCCAGCAGAAGGTAGGTGCTCTGACCGTAAAGACGGCGGCGTTCCCGGGCCTTCAAAAGCTCCTCCCTCACGTCATTCACCCCGGAGGTGACGGCATTGAGGCGCACGAAAGCCCCGCCGGTATTGCCTGCGATCACCGAGGCCAAAGTGGTTTTTCCACAGCCCGGCGGCCCGTAAAAAATGCAGCTGGTAAGGCGGTCGGCCTCAATGGCCCTGCGAAGCAGCCGCCCTTTGCCAACGATATGCTCCTGGCCGAAAAATTCATCCAGCGTGCGGGGACGCATCCGGTCGGCCAAAGGGGCACAGCGGCGTTCGTTTTCTTCAAACAGGCTCATACCCGATCCTCCGCGATCAGGGCAGCAACCTCCCGGCCGGTGCCGAACGTCATCTGGTGTTCCTTATCCCTGAGGCCCAGAGTGAGATGCAAAACAGCGATGCCCATGCTCAGATCATCCGCCGCGGGTGCGCTCATCAGGATCAGGGTGCGCCCGGCATAGGCCATACGCCAGGGCTGACGATTGAGCGCCGAGGGCGCGCTGCGCACGCATTCCGCGGCATGATAAGCCCAAAGCGGCCAGGAAGCCGGGTCGCCCCGGCAAAGATCGGTCAGCTTGCGGCGGCGGCGGGGAGCGGTATTTTCCTCCGCCGCAGGCCCCAGAGCGATCACGGAAACGATCTGTTCCGTTTTTTCCGTATGGACCTGAAGCCTCCCCCGGTGGAAGGACCCGGCCACCCAGCAGGCGCCAAGGCCCATGCACACGGCTTCCAGGGTGAGCGCCTCCCCGGCGATCCCCGCATACAGGCGGGAGCGGGGATCGGATCTGTCGGTGATCAAAACCGCGCACAGTCGGCATCCGATCACGCTTCCGACCACAGGCGCACTGAAAAAAAGGCCGTCATCGCACTGCGCGAATACGACCCGCACCCCGGGAAAAGAATGGGAAACGCAAAAGCTTTCCAGCCTTTCCCTCTGCTTTTCATCCGGTGCTCCCGCATACGCTCTCACCGAACGCCGGGACCCGATGGCTTCAAAAAAGCGTGCCCGGGTCCCGCTGTCATAAAACCCATCGGGAATGATATTGTTCTTCCCGTTCATCATCGCATTCTCTTCCTGTATCCCGCCGAAAAGATCATCCGATCTTTCACAGCGCATAATCCGGGGCTGCAGCGCAGCCCCCTCTTCACAAAATACCATTTTCAGGATGGATCCGCTCCTGGGCCCTGTCTCCTTCGCGAGTCAAACAGGATGTTATCCATTCGCCTCACACAGAGAAAGCCTGTGCCTGCTACAGAAGCAGCTCCTCCACCACTTCGTTCATCAGCGCCATCACCATGGGCTTGCCCTTGTCGGCCAAAGGCAGGCAGGGCAGCATATCGCTCTGCAGCGCGGTGATCATTCCGCCCGCCTGACGCACCGAGAACGCGCGGGTGCCATTCACGCAGCAGGCAGCCGCCACACAGGTGCCGGTTGAACCGTTTTTATTGAAGCTGACACAGCGGCATCCCTTGCCTCCGCGCCCCTGCAGATCAAACAGGGCGCCCATCAAGCGCTTGCCATAGCCCCGTTCGGTAAACACAATCGCCTGATCCGAATTGGCGATCTGGTCCGCCAGGAGCACACGGTCGTTTTCATCCAGCTTTATTCCTCTTACGCCCGCGGAGGCACGGCCCTGAACGGGCACCTCCTCCAGGCGGAAACGGATGCACTGGCCCATACGGGTGATCAGAAGCACATCCTTTTCTTCATCCGCAAAGGCAACCCGGATCAGACTGTCGCCTTCCTTCAGGTTGACCGCGGAGAAGCGCGCCCGTTTTCCGGCATACTCCGAGGCCTCGGTGCGCTTCACCTGGCCCTGAGCGGTAAAGAACAGCATATCTCCCATCGCGGGCAGGCTGCCCGGCACCACCAGCAGCAGCGTTACGCACTTTTCGTCTTTTTCCAGGCCCGCAAGCACACCGGCCAGGGAAATGCCCCGGTCCTTGGGCTTGTTCTGTTCCTGAAGCGCCCCCACTGAAAGGGGATAGCAATTTCCCCGGTCGGTAAAGAAATAGAGTATGTGATCGCTCTGAGTGCGGAAGAACCAGCGATAGCCGTCCTCATAGGCTTCCGGCGGTTCCAGCTTGTCAAAGGCACGGGGCGACATACGGCGTAGATAGCCGCCCCTCGTGAGGAACACCACAGCCTCCTCGGGCAAGGGCTGCTCCTCCGTTTCCGCCTCTTCCTTTTCTTCATCCTGACCGATCAGCTCGGTGCGGCGGTCGTCGCCGAAACGGTCGGCGATCTCGGAAAGCTCCTTCTTGATCAGGTTGATCAGCTTCTTTTCGCTTTTGAGAATTCCCTCCAGCCGGTCGATCAATTTAAGAATGTCGGCATATTCCTGCCTCAGCGTTTCGATCTCCAGCCCGGTCAGGCGCTGCAGGCGCAGATCCAGAATTGCCTGAGCCTGCACTTCGTCAAACCCGAAACGGTCCATCAGCCGCTGCCTGGCTTCTTTGCCGTTGCGGCTGGCGCGGATCAGGGCGATCACTTCATCCAGATTATCCACCGCCACGATCAGCGCTTCCAACACATGCGCCCTTGCCCGGGCCTGCTCCAGTTCATATTTCGTGCGGCGGGTCACTACATTCTTCTGGTGACTGATATAATAGGCAATGGCTTCCCGAAGGCCCATCTGAACGGGCTTTCCCTCCGCAATGGCCACCATGTTGACCCCGAAGGTCACCTGCATATCGCTGTATTTGAACAGATACCGAAGCAGCTTTTCGGCGTCGCCGTCCTTGCGCACCTCGATCACAGCCCGCATACCGGTGCGGTCGCTTTCATCCCGGATATCGTAGATGCTCTGCAGCACGGTGTTCTTTTTTTCTTCGGTCAGCTTTTGTATTTTTTCCAGCATCTGCGCCTTGCTGACGCCATAGGGCACTTCATCGATCACGATGAGGGTGCGGCCCGCGCTGCCGTTTTCCATGTGGGTGCGGCTCCGGAGGGTAAGCTTGCCCCTTCCGGTCTCGTAGGCGGAACGCAATTCGGGCGTTTTTATCAGCAGCCCGCCCGTCGGGAAATCCGGCGCCGGCAGCACCTGCATGAGCTTATCCAGCGGCACATCCGGTTCATCCAGCTGCAGGCACACCGCTTCAGCCACTTCCCTCAGGTTGTGGGGAGGAATGTTGGTGGCCAGACCCACCGCGATGCCGCTGGCGCCGTTCACCAGCAGATTGGGGAAGCGGGCGGGAAGCAGATCCGGTTCCTTCAGGGTATCATCAAAGTTGAGGGAAAAATCCACCGTATCCTTTTCAATATCCCTCAGCATTTCCAGCGCCAGGGGTGCCATGCGGGCCTCGGTGTATCGCATGGCTGCGGCGCCGTCGCCGGCGATGGAGCCGAAGTTTCCATGGCCGTGCACCATCACCCCGCGCAGGGAAAAGGGCTGCGCCATACGGGTAAGGGCCTCATAAACGCTGGAATCTCCATGGGGATGATATTTTCCCAGGCAGTCGCCTACGATACGGGCGCACTTGCGGTGGGGCTTGTCGGGAGAAAGTCCCAGCTCCTGCATCGTAAAAAGAATACGGCGCTGTACGGGCTTGAGCCCGTCCTCCACCCGGGGGATCGCCCGTTCCAGAATAACATGCTCCGCGTAAGGCATCATGGACTGATGCATCACATCCTCCAGAGGCATCTGGATAATATCGGGGGCCGGCAGGTCCTGTGTCGGCTTTTTGGGCATGATCGGTTACCTCCGTTTATGTTCCGGGCTGAATTTTCCCGGTGTGTGTCAATCCTGCTTTTCTTTTCCGCCGCGGGCCGCGTCCGCCCGGGCGATATGCTCGTCAAAATTGTCCCGTTTGTTGAACTCGGCATGCTCAATGATGTATTCCTTGCGGGGGTCCACCTTTTCCCCCATCAAAACGGTGATCATGCGGTCGGCCTCCGCGGCATCCTCGCACGTCACCTGCATCAGCTTGCGGTTCTGCGGGTTCATCGTGGTTTCCCAAAGCTGCTCCGGGTTCATTTCACCCAGGCCCTTATACCTTTGCAGCGTGTAGCCCTTAAGGCCGGCAGTCATTTTTTTGAGCGCCCGGTCATCATAGGCATAATGGGTCTCTCCGTTCTTTTTGATGCCGTAGAGCGGCGGCATGCCGATATACACATGTCCCTCCGTAACCAGCGGGCGCATATAACGGTAGAAGAAGGTAAGCAGAATGGCCCGGATATGGGCCCCGTCCTGATCGGCATCCGAAAGGATGATCACCTTATGGTATTTGAGCGGCGCGATATCAAAATCATCGTCGATCCCGGTGCCCAATGCGGTAATGATGGAACGGAACTCCTCATTTTGCAGCACCTGATCCAGTCGCTTCTTTTCGGCGTTCAGCGGCTTTCCTCTCAGCGGAAGGATCGCCTGGAAATGCCGGTCCCTTCCCTGTTTTGCGCTGCCGCCGGCGCTGTCGCCCTCCACGATGAACAGCTCATTTTCCTCCGCGCGGCGGCCGGTGCAGGCGGAAAGCTTGCCCACCAGGGGTGCGGCATCCAGCTCGTTCTTTTTGCGCACCATATCCCTGGCCTTGCGGGAGGCTTCCCTCGCCTTGGCCGACTTGACCGCCTTTTCGATAAGCCGCTGGCCCAGATCCTGATTTTTCAGATCCTCCAGGAATTCCTCCAGCCGCTGGGCCGCAATGGCTTCCACCACCGGGCGCACCTCCGTGTTGCCAAGGCGGCCCTTGGTCTGCCCTTCAAACTGCGGGTTCTTGACCAGCACCTCCATGACCACCGTGATGCCCTCCCGGAAATCCTCCCCGGAAAGGTTGTTATCCTTTTCCTTGAGCGCGCCGATCTTCCTGGCAAAATCGTTCATCACCCTGGTAAGGGCCGTTCTGAAGCCGATCTCATGGGTGCCGCCCTCGCCGGTAGGAATGGAATTGACATAGCTGAATACCGATTCGGTGTAGCCGTCGGTGTACTGGATGGCCGCGGTGAATACCACGTCATCCCGCTTCCCCTCCAGATAGATCGGCTCATCATGCAGAGGCGTTTTATCGGCGTTCAGATATTTTACGTAATCCACAATGCCGCCCGCATAGCAGAACTCCTGATGCGCGTGCTCTCCCTTCGCATTCTCATCCTCAAAGGTGATGCGGATGCCTTTGTTGAGGTAGGCCAGCTCCCTCAGGCGGCGGCTCACGTTTTCCGCGTGGAAAACAGTTTCCTCAAAAATGGCGTCATCCGGCAAAAAGCGCACCAGCGTTCCCCTTTTCCGGGTGTTTCCCAGCATCTGAAGCTCGGTGACCGGGTGCCCGACCATCAGCTTTTTCTCTTTGGGATCCTCATAGGTCTCAAACCGCATGGCATAATGGGTCCAGTCCCGATAGATATCCACAGTTACCCACTTGCTCAGAGCATTGACCACCGCCGCGCCCACACCGTGCAGGCCGCCGGAATAGGCATAATTCTCATTTCCGAATTTGCCTCCCGCGTGCAGACGGGTGAATATCAGCTGCACCCCGGGGATCCCCAGCTCCGGGTGCGGGTCCACAGGCATGCCGCGGCCGTTATCCCACACAGATGCCGAGCCGTCCCTGTGCAGCGTGACCGCCACTTCTGTGGCATAACCGCCCATAAACTCGTCGATAGCGTTATCCACGATCTCCCAGAGCAGGTGATGCAGTCCCCGGCTGCCGGTGGAGCCGATGTACATGCCGGGACGCATACGCACCGCGTCCAGCCCTTCAAGCACTTTGATACTGTCGGAATTATAGCCCTGTGCCATGCCGTTTACCTCAAAACACAAAATTGCAGTTTATTATATCAATAAACCCACCGGATTACAATACTGCCTCCAAACGCAGCATCCGATAAAGCATTCAAAGCGATCCCTCCAACAGGAAAAACGCGGCCACTGCGTATGTTTCCGCCTGCCGCGTTTTGTTTTCTCATTTTCCGTTCAAATATTCAGGCTCCTGAAGGAAGGGCGGCGATTTCCCTGCGAAGCCATTCCAGGCTTTTCCCCAGCTCATCGAAGGGATCGCCCTCCCACTGCTCCTGCTCCGCAAAAAGGTAGGGCACGCCGGTTTCCCGGCAGGCCTGCACCGCTCCGGTCCAGTCAGTATCCCCTTCTCCAAGAGGGCAGAGGCGGTCGGTCCCATCCGCGCAGAGCACCCCATCCTTAAAATGCACCATGCACACCCGGCCCTCATATTTCCGGAGCATTCCGGGAATCGATCTTCCCGAAAGGAAACAGTGTCTCAGATCCAGGCAAAGCTCCATTTCAGGAAGCTCCTGCAATATCCGTTCAAAGGCGGCCATGCCGCCGATCATGCGATAATCCGCCCGCACAGGATGGAAGCAGAGCCTCATGCCTTCCTTTTTTATACGTAAGGAGAATTGATCCAGTTCCCCGATAAACCGTGAAAGGCCTTCCGGATCCATCCGGTCCTGCGGTATCCGGCTCACGCACAGAATAGTGCCCCCGGTATCCCGGTTGAGGCGAATATAATATTCCGGGTCCTTCATGAGATCCTCATAGATCTCCTGCACGGAAACAGATGTGATCCCCTCTTTTTCCATTGCCTTCCGGATATCGCCCACCGGTACTTCCGGGTCGATCCACTGCAGCTGCACGGTGCGGCAGCCCATCCCCTTCAAACGGGCAAATGCATCCTCCACCTGCCGCTTTGTTTTCAGCACCGGCCGGAAGCTGGAAACCTGTATACCGCATTCCATCCCTTTATCCTCCTGATCATGACAGCCGTTTTTCTGCATTATATCCCTGCGCCCCATTTTGCGTCAATCCGATCCGGAGAAAAGGACAGGACCATCAATTACAGTGCTGCATGGTCGTTACCAGCAACGTGCTTGTTACTAACGAGCAGGACATGATTGATTTTACCAAAATAGAAAACGACTTCGCTCATTGCCAACATTGACAACAGGCGGGGCCGCTCAGTATAGATTACTCAGCATGCACATTCCTGCGAGGATTGACTCTCCGGAACATGACTGCTTTCTCAGGCGTTGTCTCGGGGCAATCTTCGTCAAAGGTGATAGGCATAGTCCGTGCTTTCTCAAGCGCAGGCAGTTCTTCTTTGGTGAAAGGAAGATCCTTCATCTGTTCACTGGTAAGATTCTTATATTTACCATAGTACGGTAGCCATGGCAGAATGAAAAAAGGACGTTTTTGAAAAATAAAAAAACGGCCAGCCGAAGCTGACCGCGAAAGCTATTCAAATGTCATGCTTATTCCTTTACTTCTCCCCGGCTATCCTTGGAGTATCGCCGCCCGGTTGATTAATGAAAACACCATAAAAAAGTAAGCCCGCCTTTATCGGGCGGGCAGGAGAGAGTGTGTGTTATTCATTAACTACGTGAATCTTTACGAAGAAGTTTTCACCATAGGAAACAAACAGAATGGTTAAATCTTCGCCTACCATCTGATCAATATCCTTCACATAGACACAAGGACCAACATCAGATTTTTCAGGTAAGATCACCTCTTGGTTTGCTCGAATTACCGCGATAATATGGCCTTCTGCTTCGCTTCCTACGGAAAAAATTTCTGTTTCGGCACCAATAATATAGTAGATAGCTTCAGTACCAAAGTGTTTGGGCTCATAGGCAAAAAATCCATGATGTGTTGGATCAATCACTAACCAGTGTTCTTCTTTAAAGCATATATTTCTGCCCAAAAAAGTTCCATAACTGTTAAGACATACGGGACTTAACTGACTTGAGTCCAATTCTTTGTACAGGACTCCTTCGAACTCAAAAATAGAAGAATCATCGGAGGATACCGTTTCAAAACTGATACCAACGGTATAAATCTCTTCGAGAGTTCCTTCCGGTTCGTAACCTTCCTCATTAACAAGGCGCAGGAAAAATTTTCCGTTATCAGTGGAAAGGAATACCAGACATTCATTGTAGTTATCCAACTTAATCTCATCAACGGTCGCAAGTTTTCCATCAGGAAAGATTATACCATCCACGGTAGAGCCGGTACAGAAAATGCCATTCCTATAACTGGTCACTTCAAGGATATAACCCTTTTCTACCGCTTCACTGAATTCAATCCCAGCATATTTACTATCATTGAAGATAGCGAAGATAGCAACGGTTCCGGTTTTTCCTTCGAGAGCTTCTTCAGCAATTGCGGACATACCGCAGATGCTGAGCACCATCATAACAGCAAGAATAGTACAAAAAATCCGCTTCATAACATTGACCCTCCCCAAATGATTATTACCTGCATATTCGTTCACTGGATGAAAAGTAGACTTTTTCCACAATATTTCGAGTGCTTTTCCGATACCTATGATGCCAGGGTCAAAAGGTCGGTAATTTATCACAGAGCTGGACTTCGTCTATCATAACAGCATTGTAGAATCCCTCTTTATAACTTTGACATACGTAAGAATGCAGTTTTTTATAGTCAAGCAACTCACTATATTCCAACTCTTGTAAATTTGCTGAAATGATGTTAACTTTTGCCTTGTTCTTTAGCAGCCACTCCCCATACTGTTGAAGAAGAATAGACTTTCCGCTTCTTCTGACACCGGTGATTACCTTAATATCAGGTGTTCCGGATAAACTAATCAAATCATTGAGATATTTCTCTCGGATGATCCACTTCATGATTGTATTCCCACTTTCTGAATTTAATTCGCTTTTCGGGAATAGTATATCGCAAAAGCCAGTGAACTACACCCATTCTCGAAAAAAGATCTTAAGGAAGTCTTAAATCTGGTCTTCACCTATCCCAATGGAAAGCATATTTCCAACCATACGGTTTATAACCATTTGAAAAGTATCGTAAGAAAGATGGGACGGCCTGAAGTCAGGGTTCATGATCTGCGACATACTTTCGCCACCCTGTCATTACAAAACGGAACCGATCCGAAAACCGTATCCGATGCACTTGGGCATGCGTCTGTCAGCTTCACCTTGGACCGTTACGGACATGTCAGTACAGAAATGCGTTCTGATTCTGCAAATCG
>JAZLIA010000143.1:0-14744 GCA_045617125.1 Clostridia bacterium
AGCCCCGAGCCGAAGGACTGCACCACCGCGTCTCCTCCCCCGGCAAAACAGGGCGTTCCTGAAAGCAATCCGGTCGCCTGCGCCGCCTCGTTTGTTATGCGTCCGGCCAGTTCAGTGGATTCCATCGTTTCCGGAAACACATTCAATCTCAATCCCGAGGCGCGGATCAATTCCTTGTGCCAGCAGCGATTTTTTGTGTCAAAAAAGCCCGTTCCGGACGCCTCCGACACATCCATGCATTTTTTCCCGGTGAGACGGAAACGCAGATAATCCTTGGGGCACAGAAACACCTTCATCGCGCGGTCATGCTCCGGTTCCTCTTCTTTCAGCCAGAGGAGCTTTCCGCCGGTGTAACCGGTGAGCATCACATTATTGGTCATCAGGATCAACGAATCCCGGCCGCCCGCAGCACGCTCGATCTCGTCACACTGCTTCTGTGTGCGCTGATCGCACCATAAAAACGCCCTGCGGATCACCCGGCCCTCTCCATCCAGAGCAACAAGGCCGTGCATCTGCCCGGAAAAAGAAATGCCGTCAATATCTCCGGCAGCCACTCCGGGCATCTGAAGCAGTTTTTTCACCGCTCCAAAGGCCGCGCTTACCCAATCCTCCGGGTCCTGCTCCGCCCAACCCGGACGGGGCGTATATAAAGGATATTCCAAAGATGCGGAAAAACGGGTGATCCCGGCCCGATCCACCAGAATGGCTTTCGCTGCAGAAGTTCCGATATCGATTCCAAGCAGATACATCGTCATTTCCTCGTTTCCTGTATTCTATTTCTATTTCTGCATCCGTTTCCGGTTTCCTGCTTTTCCGTTCAAAAAACATCCGGGGTCTTCTTTCTTTGAAACAGCGATCTGCCTGTTCCGTTTCGCAATTCCTTTATGTTGACATCAGAAGCGGATTTGTATAAAATGGGCAGGTATAAGAAAGACTCGATCCCCCCAAAGGAGGTTATTTCAATGAAAAGCGCACTTGAAGCCACCCCGCTCCGTGAAGCCTATCAGGATCTGTTCATGATGGGTGCGGCGATCAATTCCTGGAACACGGAGGATCCGGCCTATCGGGCTTTGATCCTGCGTCATTTTAACTCCATTACCGCTGAAAATGAGATGAAGCCCGGCCCGGTGCTGGACCATGAAAAGACGCTGGAACTTCATGACGATATCCGCACCGCCCAGAATTTCACAAAAGTGGATAAGCTGCTCTCTTTCGCAAAAGAGAACGGGATAAAGGTTCGCTTCCATGTGCTGTGCTGGCATGGGCAGACCCCCATCTGGTTCTTCACGGAAGGCTGGGAGGATGTGCCTTTCAAGACCCTTATCGAAAACGGCTTCAAGGCCAACTTCGTATCCAAAGAAACGCTGCTTGCCCGTCAGGAATACTACATACAAAGCATCATGACCCATGTGAACACCTGCTTCCCCGGGGTAGTCTACTGCTGGGATGTGGTAAATGAAGCGATCGAACCCAGCCAGAATGCACCCGGCGGTTTCCGGGAAAAAAGCCCATGGTATCAGATCTGCAGGGAAGATTTTCTCTATGCCGCCTTCCGTGCAGCGCGGAAATATCAAGCCCCGGGTCAGCTTCTTTTCTACAACGATTATGAATGCTATGATGAAAAGAAGCTGGAATGCATCCTTGCCGTGCTGAAAAAGCTGAAGGAAGAAAACCTGGCAGACGGAATGGGTATGCAGGCTCACCTCAATATGGATCATCCTTCTATGGAGATGGTGGAGCGTGCCGCCCGGGCTTATGCCTCTCTGGGACTCATCCTGCAGGTGACCGAGCTGGATATTCACTGCCCTTCTTCGGAACCCGAAGCACAGGCAGCCCTCGCTAAAAGGTATGAAGACTATTTCTCCATCCTTGTGCGTTTGAAAAAGGAGGGCATCCCCGTAAGCAGTGCCACCTTCTGGGGCCTGACCGACCGCGACAGCTGGCTGACCGGCTTCCGCAAATGCCCCAGCTTCCCCCTGCTCTTCTCCGGAGAAAAGGAGGCAAAGCCCGCTTTTGACGCGGTGATCAGTCTTGCCCGTAAATGACCCGATATTCCACATTCTTTTCGATCATAAGAGGTGACCTTATGCTGAATGAATTGTTCGCTGTGATCCAGAATTACGATTTTGACCTGCTCTATGTGATCCAGAACCTGCGCTGCGAGTTTCTGGACGCGTTCTTCCTTGCCGTCACTTCCATTGCCGGAAACTACGGCCACATTTGGGTTGTGCTCGGCCTGGTGCTGCTCATTTTCAAAAAGACCCGTGCCTGCGGCATTGCCATTCTGCTTTCGTATGGCCTGGTGTTCCTTTCAGGTCAGCTGCTGCTGAAGGATCTGATCGCCCGTCCCCGTCCCTGCACATTGAATGAGACCGTGCAGCTCATAATAAGCCGTCCCACCAGCTTCTCCTGCCCTTCCACCCACACAGCCTGGGCCTTCGGCGCGGTTACCGCAGTGTTTGCCTTCGGCAAAAAATGGGGCTTCGCGGCACTCATTCCCGCGCTGATCATTGCTTTCAGCCGTCTTTACCTGTTTGTACACTTCCCCACCGATATTCTCCTGGGCGCGGTGCTGGGCATCCTGTGCGGTGTGATCGCTGTTTTGATCGTGAAAGCCGTCAAAAGGAAGTTGACTCCTGCAGCCAGCGCTGTTTGACCATCAATCCATATCAGGATCGCTGCAAGAGGGGGCTGCCGCAGAACAATATCTGCGCCATCCCCCTCTTTTTTATATTTTCTGTTTCTATCCGTCAGCCCTTCACGCCGCCGGCAGTAAGCCCGCTCACCAGATGCTTTTCAATGCAGATAAACAGGATCACCACAGGAATGGTGGCCAGCAGAGCCGCAGCGAAAAGATACTGCCATTCGATCATATTGAAGGAGGAGAACTGGGTGATGCCCACGGTTATAGGTCTGAGAGAAGCAGTGGAGATCAGCACCGTGGAAATGGTATATTCGTTCCAGGCATTGATAAACACGAAAATGAGCGCGGTCACAATGCCCGGGGCAGCCATCGGCAGCAGGATCCGGATCAGCGCCCCGATGCGGGTGCAGCCGTCAATGTAGGCTGCCTGTTCCATTTCACCGGAAATGGAATTGAAGGTGCCGCGAAGCAGCCAGATCGCAAAAGCCTGATTGAATGCCGCATTGATCAGCATCAGCCCCCACAGGGCGTCATTCAAATGAAGGGTGTTCATCAGCTGGGAAATGCCGATCAAAAGCACCACGGGAGAAAACATCTGGCTCATGATCACAAAGCCCAGGAATGCTTTACGCCCCCTGAAGCGCATACGGGACAGGGCATAGGCAGCCGGAATGCCGCAAAGCATTGCGATCCCGGTGGCGCCAAAGGAAAGCAAAATGGAATTGACAAGATATCCAAGCACGCCCCGGTCAATGATATCCCGAAGGTTGCCGAACACCCATTTTACCGGCAGCACATGCAGGAAATACATATCCGTCGTTTCAGCATTGCTGCGGAAACCGGTGATAAGCATAACATAGTAGGGGTACAGTGTGATCACGCACACGACGACCACAAACAGATAAAGCGTTCCCCGGGCCAAGGTCTTTTTGAGAGCGCCATGGCGAAGCAGGATCGCTGAAAGCATCATCGCAAAAAGTGTCGGGATCAGCAGCCAGTAAAGCGGATTGAGTTCAAACGTGAACCCGGCTGCCATTTCCTGCGCCTTCTCCCCCGCATTACCGCCAAACACAAAGGCATCCAGGGCAGAGAAGAAAGCATCCTTCCCATCGCTGATCAGGTTATTACGGTAAAGAGTGATGCGCCTTGAAAGGTGATAGGTGTTGCTCATCGCGAACACACACACCAGCGCCAGCGAAATAAGGGAAAACACACAGGCGGCGGTACGGAAAGACCGGGCAGTAAGGGAAAGATCACGGTATTCCTGATCAAAGGAAGAGGCAAGCCCGATCACCGCTGTTACAACGGTGAGTGAAACGCAGCAGAGCAGCAGTACCAGTATCGTTTTCGAAGGAAGAGCGGAACCCAGAAAATCCAGTGCGCTCTTTTTTTCCTCCTGCCGGATGCTGAAAGCCACCATGGAAGTGGTGACTCCCTTGGAATTCACCCGTTCCGTCACCGTTTCAAGGATCTCCGCCTCCAGACCTCTGGCACGGTATTCCTCCGCAGCGGCCTCCGCCTCCGCCCGAACGGAGAGATACTTTTCATCTCCAACAAAGGTGTTTCCGGATTTTTTCGTATAGACATCGGTACTGAAGGTGTACATCGGAACAGACAGGAGCAGAACCGTGATGACCGCCGCAAGGATCAGCACTGACAGGTAAAGCGCATTGCTGCGGCGTTTGGAAGGAGCGGATCTTTTCATCACTCGTCCTCCTTCCTGAGAGAAACGATCATATAGACCCCGGCACACAGGCACAGGACCCCAAAACCGATCACAGACAAGGCTGTGGCCGGTCCTTTCTTTCGGTCGTAAAACGCCAGCATATACAGATATGTGATCAGCGTATCCGTCTTGTTGGCAGGAGCCCCTTTGGTCATAGTATACACAATGGGGAAGGAATTGAAAACATAGATGATGTTCAGCACGGTGCTGACGGTGATCTGCGGCCTCACCAGCGGGGCCGTGATCAGGCGGATCTCCTGCCACATACTGGCGCCATCCACCGTGGCAGCTTCATAATAAGAAGAACTGATAGACTGCAATCCGGCCAATACCGTGAAGGTAACAAAAGGAACCGTCACAAAAATGCCAACACCGCACTCCCACAGAAATTCCACCTGATAGGACGGCCGCCAGTTGATGGCATTACGGATGATTCCGGCATTGAGAAGGATGTTGTTGAGGTTGCCGTATTCAAACTTGATAATATAATTCCAGGCAGAAGCCTGAATGACCAGAGAGGTCGCCCATGGAAAAACCACCACGGAACGGGCAAGCTTTCTGCCAAAGAAGCGCTGGTTCAGTACAAGCGCCAGAATAAAACCGATCAGCGTGGAAAGCCCCACCACCAGCACGACCCAGATGACGGTGTTGAGCATCACCTGGCCAAACGCAGGCTGGCTGATGGCTTCCCGGAAGTTATCCATTCCCACAAAGCCGCCGATCACACTGGATTTGGAGATCTCGCTGAAGGAAAGGCGAAACACGATCCCAATGGGAAAAACCACGAAGATCATCATCAGCAAAGCACTCGGCAGAAGCCACAGATAGGGCTCCACCTTATTTCGGGTCTGTACAACTGTATTAGCCAAAGAAAGTACCTCCTTGACGAGATCGAAGAAAATCCCGGTAACGAATAAAAACCGTCGGACGTGCCCGGAAAATTCCGGGCACGTCCTTGTTTGAATGACTGCTAATTCAGTCAAAAGGAAATTTTACTTGGTCAGTTCTTCCTGAAGCTTGGTCAGCTCGGCAGCCACGTCAGCACCGGTCAGAGCAGCCTGCTCGGCCTTGATAACACCCTGCTTCACAGCATCCCAGTCAGCCATCGCGGTGGGATAGAACTGGCAGGAAGCCAGAACATCCAGCCAGGCCTGGAAGGAAGGATCCGATTCAACCAGAGCGCCGACAGCGGAGTTCACAGCAGGCAGGAAGCCTTCCATGGAAACCCAGCCAACATAGTTCTCGGGATCGTAGAAGAACTTGAGGAACTTGCCGATGGCTTCGTTGCGGGCAGCCTGATCAGCAAAAGAATCATCCTTGAACGCCATCACGCGGTCCATAACGCCCACGGAGGAAGAAGTGCAGCCCTCATTGGCGGGGATGCCGGCGGTAGCATAGTTCACATTGGTGTAGCCCTTTTCGGCAATGTAGGAGGGAACGCTGTTGGGAGCGATCACCATGGCCAGCTTGCCGGCGCCGAACATATCCTGCAGGTCATAACGGGTCTGAGTGGCGGGATTGGGGTTTGTGAAGCCCTTGTTGACCAGGCCAATCGCGTATTCGATCGCCTTCACGTTGGCTTCGGAATTCAGAGCCCAGTTGCCTTCAGCATCCACGAAACCGCCGTTGTTGGCCCACACATAGTAGGCGAAAGCAGCCTGACCTTCGTCAGTGGTCATATCGATGCCCCAGGGATACACTTCACCGTTGTAGAAATCCACGATGGCCTGAGCAGCATCTTCCAGATCAGCCCAGGTGGCGGGAACTTCCACACCCACTTCATTCAGGATGTCGGCATTGTAATACAGAGCGCGGGCAGAAGCCAAATCGGGCACAGCCCACACAGTTCCGTCGATCACGGACTGATCAATGAAGGAAGGGAAGAAATCCTGGAACAGGTCTTCCGGGCAATAGTCCTTCACGGGGAGCAGCAGGCCTTCATTGGCGTAGTTCGCAAACACGTCGATATTGAGGATGTCGGGGGCATTGTTATTGGCAATGCGGGTGTCAACAACCGTGTACACATCATTCCAGGAAACGACTTCCAGGTTCAGCTTCACGCCGGCGTTCTCGGCTTCGAACTTGTCAACAAAGTTGGTGCCGTTCATGCCGGTGCCCAGGAACCATTCCTGAGTGTTGGGGCCATACTGGCAGATGATCACATCGAGGGTGATGGCATCTTCCGCGGCCGCAAAGCAGGCGCAGGAAAGCGCCATCATAGCAGCCAGAACAAGTGCGATGATCTTCTTCATAAAGAAAATCCTCCTTTGATATTCAGGATCAATCCTGTGCAGATATCATATCCCAAAAACGCCTGTTTGTAAACCGTTTTTGCCATTTTGCTTCATGAACTCACCTGAAACCCGGCTGATCAGAAATCATCATCCGGCTGATCGTCGCGCCAGCCCAGCACGCTGTGCTGTTTCACATAGCTGACGACCTCATCGACCGTCGTGAACGCCAGGCCGACATGGGTGTCCGCCGCGCCGTAATAGATCGCGATCCTGCCGGTATCCTCATCCTGCAGCGTGGCACAGGGGAACACCACATTGGGCACAAAGCCGGTGGTCTCATAGCTTTCTTCCGGCGTAAGCAAATGATTTTCACACCGATAGAGAACCCTGCTGGGCTCATCCCGATCCAGAATCGCCGCGCCCATGGAATAGACAAACCCATTACACGTGGTAGCCACGCCATGATAAAACATCAGCCATCCTTCACTGGTTTCGATCGGCGCCGCACCGGCCCCGATCTTGACCGACTCCCACCATTCGTTTCCGCGTCCCATCACATGACGGTGCCGTCCCCAGAAAACAAGATCGGGGGATTCAGAAATGAAGATATCTCCGAAGGGAGTGTGTCCGCTGTCCGAAGGGCGTGAGAGCAGCCTGTAGGTGCCGTTGATACGGCGCGGAAACAGCACCGCATTGCGGTTGAAGGGAATAAAGGGATTTTCGCAGCGGGTGAAAGAAACAAAGTCCTTCGTTTTCGCCATGCCGATCGCAGCACCGTAAAAGTCTGTACACCAGATGATATAGTAGGTATCCTCCACCTTCACCAGGCGGGGATCATAAGCATAATGGGGCATGCGCAGGTTTCCCTTTTCATCCCGGAACGGGACCTTTTCGCGTTCCACATCCCAGTGGATGCCATCCCTGGAATGGCCCAGATACACCTGCGGGATGCCGTTCACCTGTTCGCCTCTCAGCACCGCGATGAAGCCGTCCTTCCAGGGCACCACGGCGCTGTTAAAGATGCGGGCGATCTCCGGGGTGGGGTTCCTGCCCATCACCGGGTTCCCGGAATACCTCCACACCGGAGACGCTGAAGCGCTTCCTTCCGGTTTATCCTGCCATGGAATATTCGGAAGCGATCCTGCGTTTACGAGCTTTACCTTGTTCATATTCTTTTCCCTCCATATATAATAGATTCGTTCCTTCCCTCCCGGTCCATACTTTCCGTCAGCCGTTTCCTTCCCAAAGATCGCTCTGCTTTACAAAGCCGTACTCATCATTTTCCGGAAACCACACATGATACCATTCGTCTCCGATGATGCCAATGATCTTCATGGTATGATATGCCGGATCAGAAAACGGGTTCACATAGAACACGCTGCCCGGATAATCATACTCTTCCGGCCACACAAACACTTTTAATTCATATTCAGTCTTTGCCATCAATTGAGGCATAGCGGAGGTGTCGCACCGAAGCGGTTGATCTTTCTGTCCGAAAACCAAGTATTTTTTCATCATCCAGCCAAGCTGGTCCCCAACATACACACACGCCCAATCCCCGCGGATCTCGCTCACATGCACAGGGGTACCATTGTAATACTTGCCAAGAGACCGGCTTTCCTTGTCCGGTTTCTCGCGCAGATGAAGCCGGTCCTGAGGATTAGGATTGCTGACCACGGCAAATTCTTCACTGGAGAAATGTTCCATCGCATCTTCGATCGATACAGGGATTGATCCCCACCGGATCACGCCAATATTCCGCCATGGATGAAAGCCGTAAAAGATCAGCTTACTGTCGTTTCCCGCATATAAACTGGTTTTTCCGAATATCAGCGGGTTTTCATAACCAAAGTTCCAAACGTATCTGATCCCGCTTCCGCCGCTGCGGGGAAAATCCTGAACGGAAACGCCCTGGATGAAATCACTTTTTTCAATGCCCAGATTATCATAAAAGTTTTCCACGCCGAGATACGTGTTTTTCGGCAGCGCACTGCTTTCACGCAATTCAGCCGTTCTCGGCACGATTTCATTGTAATAGCACACCGTATAGAATAGGTTCCCATCGGGCTTCTCCATCAGAAAATGCAAGTTGCCGGTTTGATATATCCCCTTAAGATAAGCTTCATCCGGCATCAGGGCAGCAGCAGCTTCCGAAAGGAAAACCTGTCCGGGCCAGGAATCGCTGTAGTCGCCGCCAAAGCCCATGGAAGGAAAACGCGCCAGGTCAAAATCGCCAAGATTTATACAGTTATTCAGCCAGAAGGCCGGCAGATACTCAGCAGCACTGTCATGCGTAAGGTGATTGCCGTTTTCCTCCTCAACCACCGCGCTGCGGCTTATCTCGCCTCCGTTTTCACTGCTCCATGCGACACTGTAGGTATACCAGACTTCTCCTCTTGAAAATGATGCAGTCTCATCCACGCAGCCCCAGACCCCGTCGCTGCTGCGTTCCGCATGGTAACGGACCACTTTATCCTCATAAAGATAGGTCCAGTAAATGGCATTGTCCGAATCCAGAAGCAGGGTCGGTAACTCTTCATCCTGCCGCAGAGCCATTGGATTACTGATGACCACTTCCCAGCGATCACCCTGCTTTTGTAAAACACACAGCGTTTTCTGTCCGTTCTGAATTCCAAAGCATGCAGCGGTTTTACCCCACATCTGCATCTGCACAGGCTGCCGGATCCCGTTTGAAGATAAGCTCGCCAGTACCTGCTCATCATCGACATTTTCAGCCTGAACGATCCCTGCCGCAAAAAGGATGCAAAGCAAAGCAGTGATGCATCCGATCATCCTCCCGGTTATGAACCTTTGATTGCTGCGCTTCATATGTGCCTCCCTCGTGATTTTTTTCGGTACATATTATAAACGTGACAGCATCCGGTTTTCATCCATGCTACCATATATATTTCTTGGCCTATTTCTTGGCAACATAGCCGACATAACCGTCAATGTTGACCATTACCCAGTTGCCTTTGATTTTGAGCGCATTCACTTTTACGCCATAAGAGAGATACCCCATGGTTGAGTAATCCGCTCCCGCACCAGCATGCAGCCTGGTATCGGGATTGATGATCACTGCCTCCTTTACCTTATCATTACTGGAAAAAAAGTCAAGTGCTTCATTCATGATATTCCATAAACAAAAGCAGTATACAAAATATGCAAAGAAACCCTTTTTTCATCTTTCTTTTATCTCTTTCATGTCTTTTCCAGGCAAAAACCGTTGCATGTATAGATAGTATGCGCTTGTTAAGGCTGAGTCAAGAGCTCTGCCCGCTTTGTAACAATCGTTACACGCTGCACCCAAAGCTGGAATTGCATATTCTTTACGCAGCTGTGTATGTCTGTTCCGGATGCCAAAAAGTTACTGACTCAAAACACCCCCTTATGCAAAGCGATATGCTTCACATAAGGAGGTGTTACCCTTCATCCGTATCTTTCAGATTCAGCCATTGATATTCTCTCTGGTTTCCTCAAACTGTGTTACATTCAGGTCCAGATCAAACTGGAGGTACCACCGAATGCCCTGACCGTTTTTCTCCTCCAGCAGCACCAGCAGGGTGGGATGGATCTTACGCTCATCAGGATCTGCCGGGTCATCAAACATGGTTCCGACAAGGAATACAGCCTGACTCAATTCATCTTCGGAACTGGATGTATGGGCAAGAAGATATTTCTCTCCTTTTTCAATGATGACTTCCTCGTCCAAGTCATGTTCGTACAGGAATTGTGCCATCGTATACACACCGCTGTCTTTTCGCTGAGCAGTGTAAAGATCCAGGTCGCCGCCGTAGCGAAGCATGATCTGATCCGCCTTGTTCAGCAGATCGCTCTCCGAATCGCGTCCGGCAACATAACCCGCATCCAATGCGCGCAGTTCCTCCAGCATCCGGTAATATTCAGGCAGATCCTCCTTCGTCCAGAACATACGCGACAAAAGGCCGCTCTCATACGTTGGCAGAAGGGTCTCATCCCACATGATGTTGACAGCGCTGACCGCTTCTCCCGACTGCGCATCCATACAGATCATGAAGTAACCCAGTCTTGTACCGTAACCGGCGCCCAACGTTTCGCACGGACCGGGATTCGCTGCCGCTTCCTTGTTGAAGTTGCAGGAGAAGCAGACATCAATGGTTTCGGAAGGCTGAGGACTCAGAATCGCGGCAAAGTGACATTTGGTCATATCCTCCTTTGTAATGCCATATCGGTTCTCCATTTCCTGAACCGCTGTTTTAACAAAGGGGTCGGAGGATTCCAGCAGGTCATCCTTCAGTTCGGCAAAACAAATATCGATATCCATGGCACGAAGACGGGCTTCATCGCTCTGAGCGCGCTCAAGAGGTGATATGTCATAACCGGTCTCCGTAAACAGGTTCACGAAGTGTTGACGTTTTTCCATGCTCAGCTTCAAAAAATCAGCCCGCTGTGCCTGCTCATAAACATAATCCCTGCTGCCGCTGTCCCAGCAGCGTTGGGCATAGTCAGGCCAGAAATCATCATTGTAATAGAAGCAGTCGCTCACCTCGCCGGAGGGTGATGTGATCTCCACCAGGTATTCCCCTGGAGCAGGATACTCATGGTCATCATCCAGGTTCACATTGGTTCGGGGAGAAAAGTATATCCGCCACTGAAGGTAACTGTCCTGATAGGGTGCCTTATAGAATGTGGGATAAATTCCCATGGCGTTCAGTTCCGTCTGAGGCGTACCGAACTTTTTCATGATTGTATCTTTTGCAATTCGTACAGCATCATCCAGATTCAGATCACCTTCACCGGGTACAGTAGAAAGGATCACATCTTCCTTCCTCCCGCCCTCTGATTCCAGCTTTTCAAGATAAGCCGGGATTTCCGACTCATCCACAATATCCACCTGTGCGGTGGTGTTCATGCGCTGGAATGATTCCTGCCACATGGCTATCAGGGCATCAAACGCACCGGTCGCCGCCAGTGCAGCGCAGGAAATCAACGTCAATACAAGTGCCAATATCAAGGCAAAAGATCCTTTCTTTTTCATAGCCTTTTCTCCTTTTGCATTCTCATAAAGCATCTGCCGCTGCCGGTCGGAGGTATGCACATGACGGAGTTCTTCATCCAGAATGCGTTGAATATCCATTTTCTCTGATGTTTTCATCCTTCTCCTCCTGACCATTCCGCTTTCAGAAGCCCTTCCGCTTTCTTCAGTCTTCGGTATACGCAGCTTCGGGATAATCCCAGTGCTTTGCCTGTTTCCTCCAACGTCAGGTCCTGATAGTAATAAAGCAGCATCACCTGTTTATACTTTTCGGGAAGCCTCATCACCGTCATACTGAGACTGTGATCCGGCTGAACGCAGCTGAGGATCGCCTCCGGAAGCTCATCCAGAGCCGCGTATCTGTCCACATGACGAAACCAGGCAGTGCGGGTATAATCCCTGCAGGTGTTGACGGCGATGCTCATCAGCCAGGCTTTTTCATTTTCCGGAAGGACGGAACGTCGGGTCAGGGCTTTCCAAGCCTTGATCCACGTATCCTGCAGAGCGTCCTCTGCCAAAGCGTAATCGGAAAGGTAAAGAAAACATACCCGCAGGATCTGATCCGAGTACACATTGATCCAGTTTGCCAGAATATGCTCAGGCTCGCCTTTCATCTGAGCGGCTTTCTCCAAGCTTCATCACCCCCTGCATTATTATAGACGAGTAAACCAGCCCGGATTTTCCGATCAGCTGAAAAACTTCCTTGTCATTCCTTTTTTTCAGAATTTACTTTGGCCAAAAGCCGTATTATTATGGTGTGTGACCGTCCAATACAGCCAAAGCCACTGCAGCACAGGATGTACCGGCAAAAAAGTTTATAAACCCTGTAAGATTCTTCTGTGACATGCGTCCAATATAGTGAAAGGAGGAGCCGCGATGGAACCAGAACGATTTGACGAAATCTACCAGAATTATTTTGATCCCGTCTATCGATATGTACTTTCTCTTTCCGGAGATCCGCACATCGCGGAAGAAGTAACCCAGGAAACCTTCTTCAAAGCTCTGCGGTCACTGGATCAGTTTCGGGGAAACAGCTGCATAAAAAGCTGGCTTTGTGCCATCGCAAAAAACATCTGGATCTCCGAACAGAGAAAAAAGAAGACGCAGCCCATGGATACGGTATCGGAACTGCCCGATCCGCACTTTGGTCCGGAGGAATGCATCACGCGTAAGGATGAAAGCATGCGCATCCATCAGCTGCTTCACCGGCTGGATGAACCCTACCGGGAAGTTTTCACGCTGCGAACCTTGGGACAACTGAGTTTCCGGGACATTGGGGATCTGTTCGGAAAAACCGAAAACTGGGCCTGCGTGGTTTATCACCGTGCCCGCGCCAGACTCAAAAAAGAAATGGAGGAACAAAAATGAAACTGCCTTGTACTGTTGTTCGGGATCTTCTCCCCTTGTTTGCTGAAAAGATAACAGCACCGGAAACGCAATCACTGATCGAAGAACATTTATCAGGCTGTCCGGAATGCCGGAGGGAATATTCTGAAATCGAAGATGGAGCAACCGCCACGGCAGACATGGCCGTAAACACGGCAGCCCCCCTGCGGACACTGAAAAAAGAGATCCGCCGGCGGCGATGGTATGCTTCCCTGATTGCCGCATTATTCGTTTTTCTCGTTGCCATCCTCTATATTTACCATTCAGGCAGACTGAAGCCGCTTCCATGGGAAGAAGGATTGGTCACCGTGAAAGGAGTGGAGGAGATCGTTCCGGAGGAGCGTTTCGACCGTCAGTATCTGAATATTGTCAGTACAGAAACGGGTTCTTCCCAGGAGCATACCGAAAATGTACTGGTTTTGGAAACAAGCAGCCGGATCACGGGCATTAACATGAAAACGGAGTTCATCGAGGATGATGGCACCATAACGGCCATTCTTCAGTGCTTTGGCAGAAACACGTCCTTCAATCAGAACCCATCTCCTCAGAGAGGGGAAATGGTCCTCCCTGTACCGGACCGGTTGATCTATGGCTACGGAGATCCGCAGGTCCTTTTATGGGGCGAGCCGATGAACGGCGGCATCGAAGTATTGCCGCGGCTGACATTAAGCTATTACGCGATGATCGCAGCCGCACTGGCAGTGTTTTCCGGGATCCTATGGCTCGTATGGCGAAATAAAAAAAGGAGTCGGGTTTTGCGGCAGCTCTTTTTTGCTCCGTTATCCTATCTCCTTGCACATCTTTGCCTGATGGGTCTTCGCTCGATCAGCTTTTCCATCATGCGCGATTTTTGCTATATCCTTTTGACCGCGGCTGCGCTGTACGCGTTGATCTCACTCCTGTGGCAGGTTTGGCTTGGCCGAAAAAATAACGTATAATACCTTGGTCCTCTGTCAAGATTTAGCACAAAATATATGTGGTATTACAGATACCATGGATATTGACCGAATTCTCATGAGAATTATGAAATGAAGTATGATGCTCCTGTGAACGCTGTTTCGCAGGAGCTTTTCTTTTTGCTTTCGCCGATAGAGGCATAAAAAACATTTCTTACCATTCACCTATTTTCAATGAAAGGACCAAAAACAATAAAAAACAACAGTATTATCGGAATGAAAACGGCATCTACAACATCCCACCGGAACATAGACCTGATGTACGATATGGCAATGACCTGAAGGCACTGGCTGTAGCATTCTACAATGTTGGAGTTATGTCGAACGAACGGATAAAAGACCTTCTCAACGCCATGAGTGGCTACATCTGGCAGCTGTCGGATGGGTTTGTTTATGACGCCATCAGTCGTTTTTCGCACAGCATTGATAAGATTTGGAAACGATATCAACAGACCTTCGGAATCAGACGGTACTGCAGACAGATGCGACCTTTATCACCGTAGGCGGTGTACAAAGCTACATCCGAAGCATCAGCAGTACAAAAAGTGTACTGTATGTCGGAATGGACAAGAAAACGATTGAATGCTTGAAAAAGGTACCGATGTGCGTTTTTATTGGCAAAGAATCTATATACAAATCGCAGATTTTTGGTTCAATACAAAACTTTGTGGGGTAATGTCGTAAAGGAACGAGAATAAAACTGGACGAAAAAGGAATCTCGCCCATAATTGAGATGCATCGTAGCGGATGTACAATCCAATCGTGAGGAGAGATTCCAAGTGTA
>JAZLIA010000144.1:0-2191 GCA_045617125.1 Clostridia bacterium
ATAAATTCCCTGCGGGAATTTTCGATATACGCTTCGCGTTCGATATGCGCTCCGCGCTCGATATACGCTGCGGCGTAAGAGGGAATTTATATCATATCGCTTGCGCGAAAGCGCAAATACCGAAACCGCACAGCGGATATACCGAATCTGCCGACCAGGCAGATATATCGACAAAACAGGAGAACAATATGGACTTCGGTTGGATCAATCTGTTTGGCGGGATCATTGTTGTCCTCATTCTGATCCCGAATTTGGCAATCATCCCGACGCTTGTGTTTTTGACTTCCGGACTATTGCTTCGCCATTGGCTGCTGGCTGCAAGCGCAATATTATTCGGAATATCGCATGGCTGGATCACCTTTATCACGCACACTCAAAAAGGATAACAATGGGAGGTTATGACTTTGGATAGAGATCCGTTCAAGGAATATATCAGGCAGTCGGAGCCCGAAAAGCAGGAAAAGGGCTATGCGTGGCATACCGCGATCGGTTTGCAGGCGGTTGACGGACTAAAGCCGTCTCAATATCTGCTGGATACCGCGATCAAAAACATCGAGGGAGACATCTCGATCGATGAGGCGCAGGCACTTCTGAACAGCTACTACGAAGCAAATCCGAGCACAGATCATGATGACCGCACCGAGGAAGCGGATAAGGTCGCGCTCAGGATCGCACGGATCCTTTCGGAAAAAGCGTTCAGCTTTACGCCGACGGAGTATATCTCGATCCACAAGAAGCTCTTCACGGGCATTTATGACCATGCCGGAAAAATCAGGGATTATAACATCACCAAAAAGGAATGGGTGCTTGACGGGGCGACTGTGCTTTACGGAAGCGCGTCCGAGCTTCGCGCAACGCTGGATTATGATCTTTCCGTGGAAAAGCAGTTCAGCTATAAGGATCTGACCATGGATGAGGTGATCCGGCACCTTGCCGTTTTCGTGTCAAAGCTTTGGCAGATTCATGCGTTTGGTGAGGGCAATACAAGAACAACGGCGGTATTCTTCATCAAATATCTGCGGACGCTGGGCTTTGATGTGACGAATGACATTTTTGCCGAAAATGCCTGGTATTTCAGAAATGCCATGGTGCGGGCAAATTATAATGATCTGAAAAACAGCGTCCATGAGACAACGGAGTATCTGGAACGTTTCCTCCGCAATCTGCTTCTGAATGAAAAGAATGAGCTGAGCAATCGCGCGCTGCACATTCGCGGGGCATTTGCCCAAAGTGCAGGCGCTGTGGCTCCAAAGTGCAAAAATTGCACTTTGGAGGAGCTGACGATCCTAAAAGCAATCGCACAGGATCCATCAATTACGCAAAAAGAACTGGCAAAGGTGATCGGAAAATCTGAGAGAACTGTGAAGACCCGCACAGTCGAACTGCAGGAAAAGGGCTGGATCGCCAGAGAAAACGGAAAACGCAACGGCAGATGGGTCGTTCTGGTGAAGGATCCAAGGCGGACAGGGGACGGTTCTCTGTCCTGAACGGAATCGTTTGAAAATCTCGGGATATTTAAGAAAACTTACAATTATTTTGACAGAAAAGTCAAGGACAGAGAACCGTCCCCTGTCCTCAATAAAATCCATGTCGAAATTTGAAGCGGTGATCCTTGCGGTCCTCGGGCTGCTGCTCGGGACGGTGTTTACCTTCGGAATGCGCTACTGGCAGAGCCCGGTGATGAAAACCGAAGCGATCTATGACGAGGCGGTTTTCACCTCATATAAGGAGACACTATCGAGATATGGCAATCTGAAAGAGATCCTCCTGCGCTTTGAGGATCGTGAGCAGGTATCGGTGGACAGCGCGTGCCTGACCGATGAGGTGATCGCGCAGATCGAAGCAATCACTCCCGGCACCACCTTGACGCTCTATGTCCATCCCAACAGCAACACGGTTCTGGAGCTGACCCGCCACGGGGAGGTCATCCTGCCGTTTGACGAAACCGTAAAGAAGGTTGCAACTGAGGCGAACGCATTTGCCGTGCTGGGCATTTTTATGTATCTGTGCGCCGCGGCCGGAATCCTGCGGCTGCTGAAAAAGCAGCAGTAGGGGACGGCATCCTCAACGTCCCGCTGACATCTGCTTTGACCCTCGTCAGATGCCGTAGGGGCGAGCATCCTGCCGCACCTGTAGGGGCGAACTGTGTTCGCCCGCAACGTATCGGCTACCGGAGCAGACCTTCGGTGGC
>JAZLIA010000145.1:0-3927 GCA_045617125.1 Clostridia bacterium
GTCTTATACCAGTGGAAATGATTGGGGGAATACTGCCCTTCTTTCACGTAAAGGAGCTTTTCCGCATAGACCTTCGGATATTTTTCCGGCATTTTGCTGCTTCCGTTCCGGATGGTGGTGAGAGACATGCCGATCCTGTCGAAATCGCCGAGGCCATAATCCGTGATGTCCCAGCCCAGCATGCAGTCCCTTACTTCGTCATATTCATGACCTTTTTCCTTCCACTCTTCCGGCGTAAAATCACAAAAAGGAGGAAGATAGCAGCAGTGTTTCCTGCACATCTCCTCCAGTTCACGAAGGGCTCTGTTGATCTCGGATCTTTTCATTTGCGCCCCCTTCACTCTGCCAGCCAGGAAAAGATGCAGGAAAGCTTGCTGTCCACGTCCGGATGGAACTGCGTTCCGATGACAGTTCTTCCATACTCGATGGCCTCCGTGACGCCGTCGGCAGCCGTTGCGGAAACGATAACGCCCGGCGCCGGATCGGCGCAGACAAACGTATGCAGGGAGGCGCCCAAGATCTCCGTGCTCCCCGTGATCTCGTGCAGATGCGTTCCTTCCTTTACAAAGACCTTGTGCTTCGTATCCTCTTCACGCCCTCTGGGAAGGATGTTCCAGCGATGTCCCTCTACCTGTGCAAGATAAGTAACGCCGGCCTGTTTCTGCTGCTCCCAGAACTCGCCCGCGTCGCCCGAGGCCCCCTGTTTTTTCATTTCTTCGATCACTTTGAAATAGGTGTGGATGGACTGACAGCCAAGGCAGATGCCCAGAACTTTCTTTCCGGTCTTTACCGCGTGATCGATGACCTGGATCTGATATGGCCAGATGCGCTTTCCTCCCACCAGGAGGAAGCAGTCACATTCGTTAAGGGACTCCTTCACCACTCTTCCGTCCACGGACAGAATGCCGATGGGCAGCATGCCTGCCTCCACCGCTCTCGTCACGTAGGTGTTCGGGAAATGATATTTGTCGTCGTATACGTTATCGGTATAGAAAAGATCTGCCGTCGGGACGATGCCAACTTTTTTCATAGGCTTTCCTGCTCCTTGCTTATCCTTTATGCACTTTCATGGGAGCCTCTCGGGGACCCCTACTTCTTCCTGTAGTATACCACAGGAACGAAAAATGCGGCGGAGTTTTTCTCCGCTGCCTCTGTTTTTTCACGTAAAAATCTTTCACTCTACCGTTGGGGCTCGTTTTCGGACAATTCCCACGTATGCCATTTGATTCAGGCGGTTCCGTGGGAAAAATGGAAGGGCTGTCCCACCGAAACGACTGAAATTCAAGGCTTACGTGGGATATTTAATTTCGACATCCCACGCAAGAGGGCGAAAACAGCCTTCATCGTGGGAAAACTAAAAAAATCATCCCACGCATCAGGCGTTAAACGTGGTGATCTGTGGGAAAACCGAAAACCGGGATTTTTATTTCCCACGTATCGTTGTCAAAATCATTGTTTGCGTGGGATGACCAATAAAAAGAACCGTATCCCGCCCGGGATACGGCTCCTTCTTTTTGCGTGAAAAGATCAGTTCTTTCCGCCGATCACGTTCTCTACGAAGAATTCCTGTGCCAGGATCTTGTCGTCGGACATGGTCTCTCCTGCGGGAACCAGGATATTTCCCTTGTCATCCTTCAGTTCGCCTGCGTAAACAACGACTTCTCCGCTTTCCATCTTTGCCTTCAGGTCATTCACCTTCTGCTGGATCTCAGCAGGTACCAGAGCGTCATTGAACGGAGCCAGTTTGGAGCACTCGCCGCCCTCGTAGTAGTTGTCGGAGATCCTGATGCTTCCGTCAGCGGTCTTCCGGATGATGTCCTCGAAGATCGGAGCCCAGTTCCAGCAGAAAGAAGTCAGCACGGCGCCGGGAGCACTTGCCTGCATGTCGATGTTGTAGCCGATGCAGTAGGCACCCTTCTCTTCGCATTTCTGCGGTACAGCGGGGCTGGAAGCCTCCATACCCATGTATTTGATGCCGTTGTTGATGAGTGCTTCGGCATTGGATGCCTCGATGTCAAGGTCATACCAGCTGTCTGCCCAGATCACCTGTACGGTGGCATCGGGATTTGCATACTTAGCGCCAAGAGCATAGGCGTTCAGTGCGGTACGCACGGATGCCTCGTCCATGGAAGCCTCGAAGCCGAGCTGGTTGGAACCCTCGTTCATCAGCGCGCAGAGGTAGCCGGCAAGGAACTCACCTTCGTAACCTCTGATCTGCATTTCGACGATGTTGTCATATACGTCGTTGCCCTGCTGTGCGAAGATCACGTCCGGATACTTGGGCTGCAGTTCGGCAAAAATGGGGGCATATCCGGCGGAACAGCCGAAGATGATGTCGGCGCCTTTTTCCGCCAGCTCCTCAACGGTCGCCTCAAGAAGTGCCGTATCCTCTTCCGCGATGTTCTCCATGGTAAGAAGATTGGTATCTTTGTTGATGCCCAGATCATCGCAGGCTTTCAGGATGCCTTCATGCATGGCCTGTGCCCAGCCGCCGTCTTCCACGACAGAGTAATGTACTTCGGCGATCATAAGATCCGCGGGCTTTTTTGTTTCCAGAGCCGCCGGTGCGGTGGTCTCTGCTGCGGGTGCCGCGCTCTTGGCGCACGCTGCGAGGGACAGCACCATGACAGATGTCAGGACAATGCTAAGTAACTTTTTCATATTTCTCCTCCTTCAATGAAGAACATTTATGTCATCTGCTCTCCCTGTCATAGGGCTTGCAGAGGGCTGCGGGGCATCCGGTCCGTTTTTTCCGGAAATTTCCGGTGGACAGAATGAAAACAATGATGGTGACCGCATAGGGCATCATGGCATAGATCTCGGACGGCACACCGGGAAGATAGATCTGCAGGTTGCTTCCCAGGTTGCTGATGAAGCCGAAAAGCAGCGCGCCAAGCGCGAGCCGCACCGGATCCCAGGCGGCAAAGGCCACCAGGGCAAAAGCGATCCATCCCTTGCCGGCCATCATGCCGTCCTGCCATACGTTGGTATGCGCCAGGGAAACGAACGCGCCGGAAAGTGCCATCATGACCGTGCCGAAGATGATGTAGCCGTATCTCATGGCAAAGACGTTCTCACCGGCGGCATCCAGTACCGACGGATCCTCGCCCAGGGCCCTCAGCTTGAGCCCCCAGCGGGTACGGTCGATATAAAGGACTGCCAGCGGCAGGATCACGTACATGGCGTACACCAGCAGGTTCTGGTTAAAAAAGATCTCTCCGATCACCGGGATCTGTGAAAGTACGGGGATCGGGATGGCCTTGAATTTCAGATTGATGGCAGTGCTGGCGATGTTCTTTCCCAGATAACCGGAAAGGCCGGTACCGAACACCAGCATGGCCATGCCGCAGACCGTCTGATCCGACTGGAGCGTCACGGTAAGAAACGCAAAAGCAAGGCCGAAAAGGATGCCGACGCCGATCACGGCCAGGATAGAAAGCAGCAGGCTTCCCGTCTTTACGGCCGCAAGACACCCGGTCACGCCGCCCATCAACATAATGCCTTCCACGCCCAGATTCATGATGCCGGCCCGCTCGGTAAACGTTTCGCCCAGTCCCGCGTACAGGACCGAGACCGCATACATGATGGCTCCGGAAAAAAGTGCAGTAATAAGCATCGTCATGACCGATCCTCCTTCCGGCACAGCCTGTATTTCTGGAAAAATTCACCGGCGATCACGAACAGCATGATGGCTCCCTGCATCATGGAAGCGACACGGAAGGAAACTCCCATGATCTGCACGTAGACCGTACTGTTCTGCAGCCCCACGAAAAGAAGGGAGACGGGCACCACGGCCAGCGGATCAAGCCGGCTTAAGTATGCCACCACGATGGCGGTGTATCCCACGCCGTTGGGCATGCCTTCCATGATGCGGTGCGTCACGCCGGTATACTGCGCGAACCCGGCAAGACCGGCAAGACCGCCGCT
>JAZLIA010000146.1:0-11970 GCA_045617125.1 Clostridia bacterium
TTCCTGGGGGGCGATATCCTTTTGTTCGATCGGGCCGGAACGAGCCCTTTGGTGGCGGGAATAGGGGGGGTTGCACACGACCCCGTCATAGGCAGCGTGAGGCAGGAGGGTACGGATGCGTTTCAGGTCGCCTGTTATGACCGTGATCTGATCCTGAAGCTGGTTCAGGGCAATGCTGCGTTTGGCCCGGTCGGCACAATCGGGCTGGATCTCAAGCGCATCCATATGGGCATAGTGATACCGGGCCCAGGTAAGCAGAGGAAGGATCCCTGTGCCGGTTCCGAGATCGGCCAGAACATGATCGTGCCTGGCTGATACAAAATCAGCCAGAAGAACAGAATCCATTCCGAAGCAAAAGCCTTTCGGGTCCTGAATGATCCGGAGGTGTTCACGCTGAAGATCATCCAGGCGTTCACCGTCCTTTAAAAAGGATGCAAAGTCCATCATTTTCCTCCGTATGGAGTATTACAGGATCATTTTACCATATCTGTGCCCGGCATCGCAACTTTCAACGCTGAAAGAACATGAAAATTAGAAGTTCGGATTCCGGATATAGATAAAAAACATGGGGAATAAACGGGTTACCGCTTCATGATAAACATGCTATAATGACTTTGGAACAGGAGGAAATCAGATATGAAGATCGTTCTTACAGAAGACCTGGGCATTGGGAAGGATGCGCTCCGGGAATGGATCGAACCCATCGAGAGGGAAGGAAATGAATTTGTCTGCTTTGAACGCACAACAGATATCAGGATCCTTGCGCAGGAAGTGAAGGATGCGGATGTGATCATGCTGGCCAATATGCCTCTTCCGGAGGAAGTACTGCGCCAATGTGAAAATCTGAGATATGTGGATATCGCGTTTACCGGCGTGGATCATGTGGCAACAAACGTGCTGCGGGAGAGGGGGATCCCTTTTTCCAATGCGAGCGGATATTCCACGGAAGCAGTTTCAGAACTCGGCATCTGTATGGCGCTGACCCTTCTGAGAAATGTGCGTCAGACAGAACAGCGTGCCCGGAATCACGGCACCAAGGCGGGACTGGTCGGGAATGAACTGAAAGGAAAAACAGCGGGGATCGTTGGTCTTGGGCATATTGGTTCCCGTACGGCAGAATTGCTTCATGTGTTTGGCTGCCGGGTGCTTGCCTGCAGCCGAACGGTCCATCAGGAGTATCCCTGCTACGTTGAACAGACGGATCTGGGCACCCTTCTTTCACAAAGCGATATCGTGTTCCTTCATTGTCCTTTGAATGCTTCTACCCGGGGCATGATTGCAAAAGAACAGCTGGAGCAGATGAAAAGGACCGGTATCCTGATCAATCTGGCCCGCGGCCCTGTTGTGGATTCGCACGCACTGAAGGAAGCACTTGAAAACGGGCAGATCGCAGCGGCGGCTTCGGATGTATTTGATAAGGAGCCTCCTCTGGATGATTCTGAAGTACTTCTTTCGGCTCCGAATATGCTGCTTACCCCGCATATTGCTTTTGCGACAAAAGAATCCATGCAGATACGGGCGCAGATCGTGTTTGATAATCTCCGCTCTTTCCTGCAGGGAAAAACGATCCTGAACGAAGTGAAATAGAAATAAGCGAAGGTTTTCTTTTGTACCGGAAAATGGATCACAGATCCAAAAGAAACGGGACCGATCCGGATCATTCCGGACAGGTCCCGCTTTTTGAAATGTCATGCGAATGTGATCGTATGGACGCGTGTGTCCTCTGCACCCGGATTGAGGGTGATCATGCCGGGCTTGTGTTCGATCTGCTGGTCGGTATCGATCATATCCGGAGCGTTGCACCAGGGCTCCAAGCAGATGAAGCCGGCCTTATATTTCTGCCACAGCATGAATACATCCATGCCGTCATAATCGACCTTTACCGTACGGTCGTGAAGGTCGCTGCGCAGGATGACACTGCGGCTGTTTAAAGTGCGGAACACCAGCGCGTCCTTGCTGAAAAATTCCGGATCCAGATGAAGTTCCGAGGTCTTTTCCTTCAAAAGATAGGGTTCCGGACGGATCAGATTTCCTACCAGATCATTTACGTACAGATCTTCCTCTTTTTCAAAGCATACGGTGTAATGCTCAACTCCCTCGGGAACGGCATAGGCTTCATGAGAACCAATGCCGTAAAGGAAGGTTTCGTCTCCAAGGTTCTTTACCTGATAGGCAACCTTCAAACGGTTTTCCTCCAGGGAAAAGGTTGCGCGAAATGCATAATCAAAGGGAAAACCGGGAACCTTTTTGTTCAGCAGGAAGGTGACAGAGGCGCGGTCAGCCTTTTCTGTTTCCCATTCGTTCAGCTTGGCAAAACCGTGCTTTGTCATGGAATAGGCTTTTCCGTTCATGAAGTAGGTGTCGTCTTTATAGCCGCCGCACACCGGGAACATAATGGGGGCAGAGCCGCTCCATACGTTCGGGTCTCCGCACCACATCCGCTCGATCCCGTTCTGATCCTTTACCGAGCGGATCTCTGCACCCAGGCTTGAGATCATCACGGTCAGAAACTCATTTTTAATCACAATCATGCCCATAAGCATTCACCTCACTGTGATATAGCCGCTTATTTTATTGGAGAGCGGCTCTTTTTTATATCTGCATTATAGCATCAGAGGCATCCGGGTTCAATGCTTTATTGAAAATATCGGGAAGTCAAAACGGATGAAGCATGGAAAATTATGTATAAAATTCCGGGAATATTAAATCCAAGCGGAAATGTTGACATTGCATGGGTCCAACGATAGAATAATATCAGTAACAGGGAGGCGTTTATTGATGAAATCGACAGGCGTGGTTCGTAAACTGGATGAATTGGGCAGAATCGTGATTCCGATCGAAATAAGAAGAGTTATGGATATCAGCGAGAGGGATACGATGGAGATATTTGTGGATCAGGACAGTATCGTACTGAAAAAATATCATCCAACGTGTGTTTTCTGTAATGATGCCCGCGATGTGCTCCCCTATAAGGACAAAATGATTTGCCGGAATTGCCTGGACCTGCTGAAAAAGGAAGGATCAGGCAGCGGGGATTGACCGGGAAATATATCTACTCATTCGCTGTCATGGGGAATGTTACCTGCCAGTTGCCTTTTATCAGGCCGCTATTGCAGGTCCAGAATTCTCCCCATATTTCATGATGGGCAAGTTCTTCGGCAGAAATGGGAAAAATATATTCCTCATATCTGTTTATATGACCGTTATCCCAGAATGCAAAGCTGGATTCACAATCCAGCTTTTTTCCGTCTTGTGTTTTCAGGTAAACATAACCGTGGTTATCCGTGTTATGGATGTCATCATATCGAAGCTGAATGTGCAGTTTTTCATCTAAAATACCGTATCCGGTCAAAGTAACTCCGTTCGTCAGAAACACAGCATTGGCTTCATCCGGTTTCATAAGCAGCAGATTGTCACGGTCGTTTATATCGCCCCTGCCTCTGACCACCGGTTCTGTTAAAAACTTTGTTCCTGACGGCACATTTTCTGTATTGATTTGTGAGAGCATAAAATGACTGTATTCCTTTTTGCTGAGCAGCTGGCTCACAGAGAATGTGATTTTATCGCCGGGAATCAAAATATGGTGCATTTGTTCGATCGTCAGCATAAATGCCGCTGTTTTGGTGTCATCATCATAACTGACAAGAGAACACCCTCCGCTTTGATCATACGGAGTATGAATGCTGTAGCTGTCAAAAAGGTCGGTAGTTTCATCCAGGCGTTTCCCGGTAGTATCGTGCATGGTCACCAATACGGTTGCTTTTTCGCCGTCAACTGTGGCGGCAATGACTGTCATTTCTATGCCATTATCTTCGCATGAAACATGAACCGGTTTGAGTTTCTGAGCGATCGATGGAGAAATTGAGTATAAAACTTCATACGCCAGATCATTTCCTGCTGCTGCCAACGCAGGAACAGCAATGAAAAAGCAAAGACATAAACACGCCGCCGCAGCGATCCATCGGTTCACATGAAGTGTTGTTTTCTTTTGATGAAAGGCATTTTCTGATTCAAGTATCAGCTCGTTATCTACTCCTGTCATGCTTTCCAATAGTTGTTTTCCTCTCATAATGGGTACCCCTCCTTGATCAAAAATTTTCGAAGGCCATTCCGCATCCGGAACAGCATGGTTTTTACCTTGCTTTCCGAATAATCAAAGCGGTCTGCAATGGATGAAATGGAATCAAGGTAGAAATACCTGTGCATGAATATGATCCTTTTTTCTTTTGACTGTTTATGAAGAAAAACGCTGATGCTCCTCCCGATCTCAATATCATCCAAATCGGCTTCAACATCGCTGGAGGACGGAATACACTGTTCCATTTCAATTGATAACTCAGTAATAATGGCCCTGCGTTTTAGACGGTCTCTTTCCACACATCTGTTTATGGAGATATTCCGGATGATCTTTGAGAGAAATGCGAGTAAATAAGTTCGCGGTTCATTTGGAGGGATCCGATGCCATGCTTCAAGATAGGTGTCGTTTTCGCACTCTTCCGCAACCGAAGGATCGGCAGTGATACGTTGAGAGATCATACGAAGTCTGCGTCCATACTTTTCGGCAGTGTGAGCAATTGCGGTTTCATCCTTTTTCAGAAATAATCCCACAATTGTTTCATCATCCATGCTCATAACCTCCTTTCCCGCTTTGTAAGGCTTTCACTTTATTTAGCAATAGTTAAGGTACGTTGGTTACACTTTATTTGGCTGCATTTGAAATAAAAAACGACCGCACTTAAGTTTTCTTAACTGAAATGCGGCCGTTATTCTTCGCACGGTTTGAAGAAACTGCTCAGAAAAATTGTCTGTAAACTTCAAAGCTCCATTTCGACCGTGCCTTTTAGCTGACCTGTGTACCGGTTAAACGGTTTCATGCGGTCGGTTCTTCCGAAGTTTCCAAAGCGGAAACAGGGTCATCAGTAATGGCAGGAGCGGCATTCAGAATTTCCATGAACTCATCGCCGGTCATGGTTTCCCTTTCAAGCAGGGCTTCGGAAAGCTGATCCAGCTTGGCGCGGTCTTTTTCCAGTAATGCCCGCGCTTTGCTGTAAGCATCTGCCAGGATCTGCCGCACTTCCCGGTCGATCTGCGCGGCGGTATCGGGCGAGCAGGTAAGGTGACCGTCGTTTCCAAGATACTGACTGGTTTGTGTTTCCAGCGTCATCATTCCAAAGTGATCGCTCATGCCGTAACGGGTAACCATGGCTTTGGCCAGATTGGTTGCCTGCTCAATATCGTTGGCCGCGCCGGTCGTGCAGTTGTCAAACACGATCTCCTCGGCGGCACGTCCGGCACAGTAGGTGATGAGACGCTCTTCCAGTTCTTTTTTGGAAAGAAGCACATGCTCTTCTTCATCTGCCTGCATCGTGTATCCCAGTGCTCCGTTGGAACGGGGGATGATGGTGATCTTGGTTACGGGAGCGGAATTCTTCTGCCGTGCAGCGGCGAGAGCATGTCCGATCTCGTGATAGGCCACCAGTTTCTTTTCGTTTTCCGGAATGACCATGGATTTGCGTTCCGCGCCGGCAATGACGGTTTCAACAGAAGCTTCCAGGTCGGCTTCAGTGACACGGGTGTGTTTTTCTCGCACGGCCCGAAGAGCCGCTTCATTGATGATGTTTGCAAGATCAGCACCGGAAGCCCCCACCGTAATGCGGGCAATGGTGTGCAGATCGGCATCGGATGCCAGTTGGATCCCGCGGGCGTGTACCTTCAGAATGGCTTCACGGCCATTCATATCGGGCAATTCCACGGCAATACGGCGGTCAAAACGACCGGGACGAAGCAGGGCCTGATCCAGAATTTCGGGCCGGTTGGTGGCCCCCAGAACCACGATGCCCTTTCCGGCATCAAAACCATCCATCTCGGCCAGCAGTTGGTTGAGGGATTGCTCACGTTCATCATTTCCGGCAAAACCGGTGGTATCTCTCTTTTTGCCAATGGCGTCGATCTCGTCGATAAAGATGATGCAGGGTGCCTTTTCATTGGCCTGCTTGAACAGGTCACGAACACGGGCGGCGCCGGCGCCGACAAACATTTCCACAAAAGCGGAACCGGAAACAAAGAAGAAGGGAACGTTCGCTTCTCCGGCAACGGCCTGAGCAAGAAGGGTCTTTCCGGTTCCCGGAGGGCCTACAAGCAGGGCGCCCTTGGGAAGCTTTGCACCGATCGTTCTGTACTTTTCCGGCTGGTGGAGCAGGTCTACCAGCTCCTCCAATTGCTGTTTGGCTTCATCCTGACCGGCAACATCACTGAATTTTTTGCTCTCATCGGAAACGGTAAACAGCTTTGCATTGCTTTTTCCAAAGCCGAGACCGCCGATGCCGCCTTCTCCTTTTTTGAAGCTTCGGAATATCGAGAAAAACAGCACTCCCATCAGTACAACGGGAAGAACAACGGTGAAGATGATATACAGAACATTCAGAAAATTCCCTTCAGATTCCGCGCGGAAAGTGACACCGGCTTCCAGCATCCTTTCAACCAGTTTTCCGTCGCTGACATACATGGTTTTATATGTGATGTCGGAGGAAGAGGATTGATTCAGGCTGCGCCATCCAAGCAGGGGAGTGATCTTTCCGGCTGTCTCTTTATTCTCATCGGCGCGGATGGTATAATAAATATAAGGGTCCACGATCCGAACGGTGTCGATCTTTGTATTTTCTTCTTCAAGGAGAGAGATAAATTCGGAATAGGGTACCGTTTTTTCCTTATTTCCCAGCAGGGCAAAGGAAGTGATGCTGTTGAAAAAAAGAAGAATGCAGGCGACGATGATCGCGATAATGATCGGTTTTTTGAAATTGCTTTTATTTTGCATAGAACACTCCTTAGAATATCAGGGTACAATTGTATGATAGTATTTTTTCCGGGCGGTGTCAATTGAAAATAATGGTATATTTGGGACGGAAAAGTGTCTTACCGGATCATGGAGAAAATGATGCGTGAAACAGTGTGCTATGCCGTGATAACGGAGTTGGTTATTGAAAAAACGTATTTTTCAATCGATAATCTTGAACGGAAAAGGAGCATATTTCTATAGAAAAGATGAACTTGCGGCGGTTAGTTCCTTGCTTATCAAGACCCATTATATTATAATGATAAAGGCGAATCCTTGCGGGATGACATCAAAGTGACAATAAGAAGTACGATCTCTCTAAGCGGCAGCAGCGTTTCTGTTAACATATCCGGTATACCCCACGCCAGGATACACGCTTTCCATCTCGGCTGTGATACAGGAGCATGATGGGGCATCCTGGTACAATGCCACCTCCCAGATGACAGGAAACGAAAGTGTACGTCTTTCATGTACAGGTGCGTCCGGGTATTCGTATCGCGGCTATTATACCTATATATTGCGGGATTCATCCGGCAGTGCTGTCACATCAGGGAGTGGTTATACAACCACAAAGCAGATACCGTAAACCATACAAATAACCAGAACAACAACATCCGATAAACATACGGAGGTACGACCATGAGCGATTCTGCCCGTTTTTCCGGTTCCCCCGCTTCCAATGCCTACCGCACGGTTCGTGTGAGCGGCAGTAAATACCGTGTATCCGGAATGCTGCCCGTTTCGAAAGCTGAAAACTCACCGGACAGGGCCGCGCCCTCCAATGCGGCAACGCTTGTTGATACTTATGTGAAGGAGGGAAGGACCTATCCTATCGGCGATCACACCGAAATGTGGATATGCAATAACGGCGCCTATGGCAAACGTTATACGCTGATAAAGGTGCAGTCCCTTCCCACGCTCACGCAGGATTGCTTTATCACCAAAGCCTATCTTTATTTTCGCCCTTCCGCCGCGCCTGCAAAAACCTGCTTCTATGTTCGTGAAATGCTTGCGGACTGGGATCCTGCCACGGCGATATTCAGCACCGTGGCGGATCATATCGGCAATGTGAACATTGCCTGCTGCGAATGCACCAGCGGCCAATATCTCTGGATGAAAGCGGATGTGACGGATCTTGCCCGCAGATGGTATCAGGGAACCAACTACGGTGTGGCGCTCCTTCCGGATAATGACAGCAATAACACGGTGCGCCTTTCCGCGCCGGGCACTTCAAGCGCCCCCTATTTTGAAATGGAATACATCTGTCTTTCAGGCCTTGAGAGCTACTGGGATTTTGACACCCATTCGGCAGGCCGCGCCGGTCAGGGAAATGTGAACCTGTGCAGCGGTAATCTGGTCTTCTCTCACAGCGATACCGTGATGAACGGCAACCGTATGCCCGTTTCCATATCCCATTTTTACAACGCCTTCGCTGCTTACCGCAATGATTTCTTTATGGGCTATGGCTGGCGCTGCAGTTTGCATCACCTGCTCAGCGTGGATGCCCAGGATGGATATTGCTACACTGACGCGGACGGTACCGCCCACTTTTTCGGTGCGGACAACAGGGATGAGGATGGACTGGGGCTGACCCTTTCTGTGAATGACGCCCATGTGACGGTCACCGACAAGGGAAATAATGTGATGACCTTCCCTTCTGTATCGGAAGGGCCGGTGCTGCTTTCTTCGCTTTCCGATGCGTCGGGCAATACGGTGTCCATCCTCTCACAGGGCCTGCGCATTCTTTCCGTGACCGATGGCAGCGGGCGCGTGACCGCCTTTGATTATCAAAACGATCTGCTTTCCGCCATCCGCACCCCGTGGTAGACCGCTTCCGCCTGCACACGCTTTGCTTACACAAACGGGATGCTTACTTCCGTTACCTATGAAGACGGAAAGCAAAGCACTTTTACCTATACCGCTCCGGATGCCTTCCGCCTGCTTACTGCCGCGCAGGCTCCGGATGGCACACGTGTTGAATACTCCTATACGGATATCGAAGCCGAAGGCGGCCTGCCTCACTTTGTTACGCAGGCGGAAGCCTGGGCCCCGAATGATGAAAATGACCTGGGAGGGCAGCTTCATGCTTTCTCCTGCGGCTATGCCTACGGCAACCATGTTACCACTGTGATGGATCATTTTTCCGGCAAAGCCGTCCGGTATCACTTCAACGATTACGGAAATACCGTCAGCACGGATGATGAGTTGGGCTTTGCGAAATATGTTTCCTATGACGATCCTGAAAACCCAAACCACGCCACCTCTATATCCGCCCCGCAGAAGGTGGTCACCAATCTGCTGAAGGATCCTTCCTTTGAATTGGACAGCAGCTGCTGGGTGCGCACGGGCAATGCTTCCTTCACACGGGATCAGAGTCACCGTCAGCTTGGCTCGGTTTCCATGAAGGTGAATATTGCTGCCGGAAAGCAGGGCTGTGTGGAACAAAGCATTCTGCTTCCGCAGGGGGAATACAACCTCAGCGCCTATGTCAGTTCCAACGGGCCCAGGGCAGTGCTGAGAGTACGCGGCGCGCAGGCGGATCATGCCGTGATCGCTGAAAGCGACCCCGTCCCGGTATCGGATAGCGTTGATTTTTGCAGGATCGCCGTTTCCTTCCGCATCAGTGAGGACAGCACCGTAAGCTGTATGCTGTGCGCTGAAACGGAAGCCGGAAGCGCGTGGTTTGACTGCGTACAGCTGGAAACGGGGCTGACCTGCAATCATTTCAACCTTCTGCAAAACAGCGATTTTTCCGCGGGCAATTCCATTCTTCCGGATGGATGGAGCAAGGAAAGCGACACCTCGCCCAGCTATTACGGCATTGAATCACTTTCCGCGTCGGAAGCGCCGGAACACCTGACCGGAAGAGCGGTCAGGCTGATCGGCCGTTTTGACCGCACCATCACCTTCTGGCAGGAGGTGCGTGTCAACGGCAGCGCGGGAGACCGATACAGCTTCGGCGGCTGGGCAAAAACCTTTGCCCGGGAAGCGGATGAGGAACATTACATCGCCTGCAGGCTGAGGGTGCTTTTCTACAATGGCACATGGAAGATCGGCGGCACAGTGGATTTCAGCGCGGAGCAGGGCAATTGGCAGTTTGGCTGCAGCAGCGCGGTCGCCCCCGTCAACTTCACAAAGATCAAGGTGCTCATAAGCTACACCCGGCAAATGAACAGCGCCCTGTTTACAAACCTCTACCTGTATGCGGAACAGTTCGGCGCCGAATTGGGCTATGACGAAAAGGGAAACCGCGTCACTGCCCGTTCGCTGTGGGGAAAAGACGAGCATATCGAATATGACGCTTTCAACAACATCACCTCCTACCGCGCCTTTGGCAGGAGCAGTGATGAAAAAACGGTGAATCATTGGGGCGACACCGATGCGCAGAAAAAGAAGCATCTGCTTTTGAGCAGCATTTCACCCCTCGGCACCAAAGCGGAGCATACCTATGACGCTTACGGCAATCCTCTTACCGCTGCTGTTTCTGATAATAACAGGCACATTGCAGAAACGGTGGAAACCTCTTCTGCCTACACAGCAGACGGCAACTATATATCTTCTCAGACTGACGCGAGGGGCAAAACCGCCACTACCGTGACCCATGTCAACAAGGGTACGACAGAGAGCGTAACGGACCCAAACGGACAGACGGTGAACTACACCTATGACACCCTGCGCAGGGTAACCAAGGTTTCAACGCAGGTAAACGGTAACAATCATGATGAAAACCTTGTCAGGGAATATAAAAACGAGTATACTTATGATGTGAAAGATCGTTTGGCCGAGGTGCGCCACAATACGGATGGGAATGCGCAGCATGATGTGGTGTATCATTTCGGCTATGACGCTTTGGGCAGGCAAACCACGGTTTCTGTCGGCACACAGATTCTTTCCACAACGGAATATCAGAATGATCCGGACGCGCCGAACTACGGCACCGTCAGCACCGTCACCTATGGCAACGGTTTTGCGGTGCATAATGACTATGACGCCTTCAACCGGGTGACGGGCATCCGTTTCGGCAGTGAAACCGAACCGCGCTATGCCTTCCGTTACAACGCGATGGGGCAAGCCGCCTGGATGAAGGATGATCTGCTGAATCGTGTGACCGAAACGGAGTACGACCTTTCCGGAAGGCCCCGGCGCATCAAAACGCACGAAAACGGGCAGCACCTGTATACCGGCGAGGTGACCTATGACGCGCTGCACGGCAACCTGAGCGCCTTTACCGAGCGGGTGGGCAGTGCGCGTGCCGAATACAAAACCGCCTTTGGCTATGACGCCGAAAACCGCCCCACCGCGTTGAACTACGGAAGCACCCAGGACCAAAGCACGGTTGCCTATGACGGCCTTGGCAGGGTAAGCGGAAAGAGCATCAAGGTAAACGGTCACACTTACAGCACCGCGTTTGCATTTGTTCCCGGCGCGGCGGCGGGAAAAACCACAGGCCTGATCTCCTCCATCACGCAGGCGGGGGAAAACTTTGCCTATACCTATGATGATGTGGGCAACATCGCATCCGTAACGCATAACGGCAAGGTGACCGCCTACAGCTATGATCCCCTGGGCCAGCTGATCCGTGTGAATGATCAGGATGACCCCACAAGCGGTGCCACCGGTACTAGCTGGACCTATGAATATGACCAGGGCGGCAACATCCTTTCAAAAAAGCGCTATGCCTACACGGAGGCTGCCGATCTTTCCGGTGCCACGTTGCTCGAGACCGATACCTTCAGCTATACGGATACCAACTGGCGTGACAAGCTGACGGCCTATAATGGCGCGGCCATTACTTATGATGCCATCGGCAATCCGCTGAATGACGGAACATGGGAATATACATGGCAAAATGGCCGTCAACTGGCTTCCATGCGCAAGCTGGACGGCAGCCTGAACGCGTCCTTTGTGTATAATTCCGAAGGCCTGCGCGTGCAAAAGACAGTAAACGGCATAGTCACAAAGTACATCCTGCACGGAAAGAACATCGTGCATCTCCTCCGCGGCAATGATGAACTGCATTTCTTCTATGACGCGTCCGGCTCACCTGCCATGGTGGAATGGAACAATGGAACTACCACAGCGAAATACGCCTATGTGAAGAACCTGCAGGGTGATATCGTTGCGATTCTGGATGATAC
>JAZLIA010000147.1:0-18715 GCA_045617125.1 Clostridia bacterium
TTTCTACTATCGTAGATCGCTGGGAGTGCAGAGCATCCACTGGGTCTGATACTCCCTATTAATTTCTACTATCGTAGATTTCCGGATCCTGGACGGCGGCGGGCTGGTCTGATACTCCCTATTAATTTCTACTATCGTAGATCGGGCTTCTTAGGTTTCGCCTCTTGCGGTCTGATACTCCCTATTAATTTCTACTATCGTAGATTGTTTATGAGAACTGCGAAGCGTTTCGTCTGATACTCCCTATTAATTTCTACTATCGTAGATTCTGAGGAACTGTCGGACGGGAGATCGTCTGATACTCCCTATTAATTTCTACTATCGTAGATCTGTATTTTCCGGAAGGTCTTTTCCCTCGTCTGATACTCCCTATTAATTTCTACTATCGTAGATCCAGTGCAGAACTGCGCGGAATGCCGGTCTGATACTCCCTATTAATTTCTACTATCGTAGATGGAAAACGTGCCGGGAGCGTTCAGCGGTCTGATACTCCCTATTAATTTCTACTATCGTAGATAGAGCTCCAAAGGTGATGTGCTGTACGTCTGATACTCCCTATTAATTTCTACTATCGTAGATTAAACAAATCCATACCCTTCCGCCCTCGTCTGATACTCCCTATTAATTTCTACTATCGTAGATAGCATGGTTGGAGTGGAGTGCCCCATGGTCTGATACTCCCTATTAATTTCTACTATCGTAGATAAGAGCGGGTGATCTCCGTAACCTATGGTCTGATACTCCCTATTAATTTCTTCTATCGTAGATATCAATAGCAAGGTGTTGCGTGAACTGCGTCTGATACTCCCTATTAATTTCTACTATCGTAGATGTCACTCGGCATGATCCCGCTTGCAAGGTCTGATACTCTCTATTAATTTCTACTATCGTAGATATTTCACCTGTATCGTCAAGCGCCCATGTCTGATACTCCCTATTAATTTCTACTATCGTAGATAACTGAGCGACCGAGAAAAGGAAATAGTCTGATACTCCCTATTAATTTCTACTATCGTAGATACAACGGCGGACACACTGTGACCTACGTCTGATACTCCCTATTAATTTCTACTGTTATACTTAATGACTATTCGATACCAGTTAACTGAGTTTGTGACTAAAAAACAAACAGTCCTGCACTGGTGATGATTCGGCACAGGTCTGCTTGTTTATCGAGACTTTTTTCTTTATAAAACCAGTCGGAATGAAGAAAAAGGAGATCCGTATTTCTGCATCATTCCGCAGCCCTTCGTTTTTTCTTTTCTTCCCTCATCACCCGCAATATGGCTTCTCCCGCAGTGGGGTCCGGGTAGCCTTCGCCGTTTTCATACAGGCTTTTCAAAAAACGGGCACGGCATTCCCGGCGGGATGGGGCCGGTTTGGCTGCGTTATTTGGGAATATGGGGGTTTCCGCTTCTTTGGTTTTTTCTTTAATGGTTCCCTCCTTTTGCCCCGGAAGGGGCGTTTTTATTTCATCCTGTGAAGGCGTCGCCGTTCAGGCGGGGCTGGGGCTCGCCCAGCCACAGGGCCCGTGTGCACTCCCTCACGGGGTCATACAGCGTGCGGTTCACCATCAGCACCCGGCCAAGAAAGGTGACGGTGTCAAACACGTGGCAGCAGGGGCCCCGGCTGCAGGGCAGCACCGTTTCGGCGCTGGTGTGCGATCGGCCCAGTTCATCCAGGGTGTCCTCCAAACGGTATTCGGTCACCTGGCTTTCCAAAAGGGTGAAGCCTCTTCTCCGGTCCTCCCGGGGGCGCAAAAGGGCTTCTGTTCCGTCCCGCACCAGCTGCAGATGATATTTTTCGCACAGTTCTTCCGCAATGGCGGCGGCGCTGCCGTCAAAGCAGCCACTCACCGATATTGCGGCTTCCGCCCGGTAGCGTATGCACCCGCTCAGCAGCGAAAGCGCGGCGCACACGTTTGAGAGGGGTTCGCTTTCCCATTCAAAGGGGGCGGGGGCCTGCTGCCGCAGCGCGTCAAAATAGAGGTGCTCCGCTTCCGCTGTGACGGGCTTTCCGCTTTCCTGCTTCACCTTTTTCACCCGGAAGGGCTGCAGCCGGGCGGGTGCGTCCTTTTTTCCGCGGGGATCGGGGCAGGCGGCGCAGATCACCTGCCCCGGCTGCGGCATAAGCTCCCTTTGCGCGGCAAGGGAGAGGGGCAAATGCACGGTCAGCTCCCAGGCGCCGTTCATTTCCTCGTTCACGAGGGCCCCGGTCACGGGCAGGGCGCGTCCGCCCGAACCGGTTTCCCGATCTCCTGGGGGCAGCAAAAACAGTTCCATCTTTTTTCCTCCTTTTCATAAAAGGCATTCCCTCATGCGTATGCCCGCCGAGCTGACCGTTCCGTTCAGAATGAGGCGGCTTTCTCCGGGGGGCAGGGAAGGGAAATGCCCGGTCACGTTTAGCTCCTGTCCCGATTCGTCCTTCACTGTTTTTTCCCGGCAGTCGATCACCGCTGTGCCGGAAATATTATGCAGGTCCAGTTCCGCCTGCCCGCTTTTGATCTGCACAGGGCCTGTGCCGGTCAGGGTTATTTCGGGAAGGCAGGGCGCCGGTCCCCGGTTGATCACCGGGTTTTCACCCCCTGTGAGGGGCAAAAGCGGTTCCGCCGCCTCATGCAGAAAGGGGCTGCACCGGGCACTCACCCTGATGCGCGCGCCTTCCTCCGGGTTGTCGGAATAGGTGACCGTGCCTTCTCCCAGGCACGCGTTATATATAAGGCCCGGCCGGTCGCCAAATTCCAGCTCCCCGCGCCCCAGCAGCCACTGTTTCACCACGCCCACCGGGGCGCCCGGGGTGAGAAGCAGCTGAAACGTGAGCTCTGTTTCCTCATACAGCTGCTCCTGTTCCCCGTCGTGGCAGCTGCCGCTCTGCCCGGAGAGCACGGCATAAGTTTCCCGAAGCTTCGGCCCGGGCCTGGATGGAAAGGCTGCGAGCAGCGCCCCGAAGGCCGCGCTGCTAAGATCGCGAAATCTCACCCACCACCGCCCGCAGGGCCGTTCCACTGCCCGCACGGTCATGAAGGTCTCCTCGCTCGTGCCGCCAAAGCGGTCCTTTATTGCGGCTGAAAGCGTGTGTTCGCCGGGGGAAAGGCAGCGAAACAGCGTGATCCCGGCTTTTTCACTGCCCAGCATCGCGGCGTTTTCACCGTTCAGGGTCACAAGGCGCGGCCCTTCCGGGCTGCCCTGGGGGCAATCCAAATGGATCTGTGCCAGGCATGCGTACATTTTCACCCTTATCGCGCATTTTTCAGGCGGGGGCAGGGCGGTGAGCAGCTGCGCTGCCAGGGTGTAAAGAGAGGCGCTTTGCACGGTCCTCACCGCGGCGCGGAAGCGTCTGCCCGTATGGGCTTCATCCGGGGCGGTCACCGGGATCGACACGGTTTCCCCCTGTCCAAAGCAGGGAAAAAAGGTCTCCCCGCTCCAGGGGCCGCACTCGCCGTCCTTTTCATCCCGGAAGCTGAGCAGCACGCCGGTCACGGGGTCCTCCTCCCGGGGGCTGAAAAGGCTCTCCACGGTGAGAAGCGTTTCCTTGCCCCGGCAAAGGAAGGGGCTTTTCAGCGTGAGCGCGGCGGGCGGGGGCACCGGGCCGGTGCTTTCCACCGTGAAGGCGATCACCTTGATCTCAGTCAAAAAGCGGGTGTGCCAGGGCGCTTCGTCTGAAAAGAAGGTGTCGCCGCTTTTCAGGTCCCACAGCCCCAGGGCGCAGCCTGCCTTCATGGCTTCCGCCGCTCTCCTTGCCTGTTCGCCCTGCATGAACACGCTGTCTATCAGTCGGCCGCCCTTTTCAAGCGGGCCGGTCCGGCCAAATTCCGTCATGTGTTCGTTTTGGGGATGTTCTGCGGTCATGCCCAGGTCAAAGCGTGTGGTGTCGGCGCTGCACATGCCCTGCTTGTCGGGGTCATAGGTAAGGTCGGTCACGTAAAGCCTGACGGGGCAATCTTCCACGCTTTCGAGTGCGTCCCCGGCGCTTTTGCAGCAAAGGGCCAGGCTGATCACGCTTTGCCCCTCCAGGGCAATTTGGGTCTGCTGCGGGTCGGTCCACATCAGGCTGCGGTAGCAGTGATAGCCGTTCAGGTTTACCGTGCCGCCGGGGGGCGGGGGCGTGCCGGTGCGGGCATAGCTTACCGCCTCCCCGTCATACAGGCTGCCTGCCGTGAAGCGCACGGGAAGCTCTACCCGGTTCATTGGATCACCCGCCTTTTTGATGCCCTGGCAGCGGGTGTTTTTGGGGCAGGGGAGGCGCTAAGCTTCCGTTTCATCGTCGTCATGCGGCAATTCTCCCTTCGCCCGTTTCTGTTTTTTCTGTTCGTCGCTCAGCTGCTTCAGCCTGCGGGCTTCCTGCAGCTTCTGCCTGAGCAATTCATCTTCATTGGACTGGCTCATTTTTCTCCTTTCTCGCATTCCGCCGCGGATACAGTAAGGGCGCTTCCCTGTATTGGTTTTCCGGGCGCTTTTTTCACGCGCAGGGGCGTTCCCTTCTTCAGGGGCAGCAGCACGTCGCCCCGCAGCAGGGAAACGGGCGCTGTCAGATACAGTGTGATCCTTCCGCTGCTTTTTGTGACGCTCGCGGCGCGGAAGGCTTCTCCGGTGCGGGCGTTCAGATAGGGTGTTTTAAATTGGTCTGTCAGATCCATTTTCAGTAAACCTCCGATGCCATGCGCACATAGGGCAGCAGCTCCTCCCTGAAGGCGATCAGCCAGCTTCGGCTGCGTTCGTCGCGCTGCAGGCTGTAGCTTTCCAGCTGTTCCCGGAGGGGAGCGCCGGGGTCATGTTCCCGGCGAAAGCAGGCAATGCGCCCGCAAAGCTCTGTAAAGGCCAGGGGAGGCTCCAGCAGCCAGAGGCGGGCGGTCAGCACCCTGTCCGGCCCCGGCAGGGTGTCGCCGGGGCCGAGCAGGCGGTTTTCCTTTCCCGCCCCACGAATGAGCAGGTACTGTCCCTCCGTGAGGGGGAAGGGGGTCTCCACCACGCCTCCGTTCACGGGAAAGCGTCCCTCGCACAGGCTGGTTTCAAAGTAGTTATGCACCGCTGCCATCACCGGCAGCAGCTCCTGTTCCTTCATGCGGCTTTCCTTCCGGCTTCTCAGCCCAGCACCCTCACAGCCAGTTCGGGATAGAGCGTTTTGAAGCCGTAAAGCACGTCCATGCTCAGCATGTCCTTTTTGTATTTCATGTCGTAGCCGCGGCACACTCTCAGAGTGATACCGTTATAGGTGGTGGTGTAGCTTTCCACGCCTGCGGGCGTGCAGAGGGGACGGGTGACGAATGCGAAGGCGTTTTTGTGAAACACCAGGTTCTGCACGGCAGCGGCCAGAGGGGTCACAGGGTCGTTATCCGCGCAGCTTTGATAAAGGCCGTAGGTCAGCGTCAGGTCCTGATCGCCGCTGCTCAGCGCTCCTGCGGTTTTCACCGTGTAAAGAAGACCGCCCAGTTTCAGCGTGTCGCCCGCTTCAAAGGCGGTGGTCACGCCGTCCACGTGCAAAAGCGTGTCGCCCTTATCGTAGCCGCCGGTCTTGTCAATGGCTACGGTGCCTGCGCCCTTGGCTGCATTGGTCTTCTTTACTGCCTGGCTCATGTAATTTTCAATGCCAAACACCTTTCCGATGCTCCCGGCGCGCAGGGCGCGGGTGGTTCCGCTCTTTTCGGCGTTCACCAGGCTGGGCAGCTGCTGGAAGGCGGCGTTGGCGGCAGGGTCCCACACACCGGCGCGGTCGGTCATGGGGGCGCGGTGCTCGTTGAGCACCCGAGCCGCGGCGGCAAAATCATCCAGACCGTCCGGGGGTGGTGCCGGCAGTGCCGGTGAAGTAGGGAATGTCATTGCACAGCTTCAGGCCGTCGCTGTTGATCTTTTCAGCCAGGGCCGCGGCAGCCGGGGCAATGAAAAGACGGTTCAGATCGTCCACGCTCACAGCGCTTTCGACCGCGCCAAATTCCACATCCACCGTGGCCAGCTTATCCAGGCACACCTCCACGCTGCCCTCGTTCACATCCTCACAACTCACGCCGCTGCTTTCGTCAAAATCCTCCGCCGAAAGCACCACGGGCTTTTTCACCTGGATCACTCCGCCTTTTCCGCTTTGAAAGTCGGCGCTGTAATCGCTGTGGATCAGGGCAGGAAACACCAGCTGATCCATCAAGCGGGGCAGGGCGCTGCGGGCAATTTCCTTCACGTTCAAAAAATGGTTGCTCATTTCTTTTTTTCTCCTTATGTTTTTAATGAATGCAGCGGCGGTAGTATTCCTCGTCGCTCAGGTCATCGGGGTCTTCCTCCGGAGTGCTCCGGGGAGGGGAAAGGGGCGCCATGCCCCGGGCGGCCGGGCCGGTAAAGCACGCGGCATAGCGGCCCATCAGGTTCCGCAGCGCTTCCTCGGTGCTGCCCTGTTCCGCTTCAGGCGCGCACAGGAGCAGGTCGATCATCGTTTCCTGCCGTGCCCCGGCTTTCCGAAGGGCGGTTTTCAGTTCTTCCCGGCGCACCCGCGCCGCGTTTTCCTGCCGGGTCTGTTCCCGGAAGGCTTCAAATTCCTCTTTCAGGCGGCGGTATTCTTCCGCGCTCACAGGTGTTTCCCCGTTTTCTGCGGGGACGGGCTCTGATGAGGGCTCCGCTTCGCTGTTAAGAGGGTTTTTTTCATTTTGTTCCATGCTTATCTCCTTTTTATCATTCAACCGTATAGGTCCATTTCTGGTTTGCTTCGTCCCATGTCTTTGTGGTGTGACCGCCCATATACTCATCAAGCGCTGCGATAAAGGAATCCATGCTCTTCTGGCTCATAAATTCCTTATCCATGGTTTTGATCTTTTCCTTGAAATTGGTCCCGTGAGAAAACTTCAGGATGATCGGTGTGGTTTCGCCTTCATACACCATTTCCTCGGCCCCGTATTCATCCGCTGTAAAGAGCAGATTGATCTGGGAAGCGGGGATCGTTTCAACGGGATCCTCAAGCACGTATACGGCCTTCCCGCTGGGATCGCCTGATGCCCCGCTGTCCTTTACGCCGATCATCTTGTTTCCTCCCGCCGTATACAGGAAGATGCTTCCTTCCGCCTTCGCTTCATAGCTTCCGGCATCATACTTTTCAGCCAGGATAACGGCATCGTCCGTGTCGCTCTCCGGAAGCAGGATGTCTTCCGGTGCCTGGGCATACCGGATCCCGCTGCTTGTGTCAAGCGTCCAGGTAAGCGTGCTCAGATTGGTGATCCCGCACTTTCTTGTTATCTTCTCTGCGGTGATCTCGTCCCTTATATCTCCTATTCCGTGCATACCGTTCGGGAAATACTTCTTTACGGGAAGGTCATGCACCCACCTTTCGGTCTTTCGGTATTCCATGCTCCTGTCCCTGTCAAGCACACGGCTGATGCACACATCGTTCATCTTCGGGGATGGGCTGCCGTATTCAGGATCCCAGAACATGAATGTTACGTGCGTCACGCAGTCGGCGCTTGTCGTAAATTCAAACCAGGCATCCGTGACTTGCTGACGCTTCACGATCACCCTGCCTAAAATACCGCCTCCCACTTCCGGCATCTCTCCGCCGTCATAATTGACTTCATAAGCCTGCACCCACAGGGATTGACCGGACATGCTCTGGCTGCTCAAACGGTATTTTGTGTTTGGCTGAACGGGAATGGGAACCACGGTCCACCTTTCCCCGGCTTCCACAATGGTGAACGTTCCGTTATCCGCCACTTGGAAACGCATGGTCTTCTCCCAGCCGCCATCCCACAGGTTGAAGCCGGTGCAGGCGATCCCGGTCGCATTCATTCCTACCAGGGTTTCTTCCATCTTCTGATAGAACGGTTTCCGCATCCTTGTCTTAAATACTTCCGCAGTCGGTTCGTTCCCTTTCCCGTAGCACCTTGTAAGGTCGAAAGCCTGCAGGTTTCTTACGAACACCGAATCTTTGTAGCTTCCGTGCGCGTTCATTCCGCTTGCGTCAAATTCCACGCCCACGCCGCTGTTCCCGTCCGCTTCCACAACCGCGCCGAGCCTGATATTGGCCATCTTTGCAGTGCTTACGGCTGTGCTTTTTACGTTTCCCGAAAAGAAGCTGACGCTGCTTGCAAACCCCCATGTATTGATGTTGCATTCAATGTACACCTTATGCCCGTCCGGAATCGTCACATTGGGATCATACACTCTGCATCCGGGCTGCGCTTCAGCGGCAATGAACGATAGGTAGTACAGATTTCTGTTATCATAATCCACACTGCTGATTGTTCCGTTTGCACTAAGCAGGTTCTTCCCGATCAGCTGATGCAGTATCTCGCTGCTCCCCTGGATCTTTTCGATCTGAAGGATGCTCTTTCCGTTGTCTGTGTTTCCTGCGTTCACATTCTGGCGGAAAAACTGCTTTACGATGCTGGGTTCATCGGTGTCGGTAAGGTTGTTTGCAAGGTCGGCCGTTGTGTCCTTCAAGGCGCTTCCGCTGTCCAGCTTCCTTTCGTTCAGATCATCGTAGATCTCTTTTGCGTGACACACTCTTGTCAGGTTGTCGCTTTCGTGCTCTTCGCCCCTGCCGAGGATCCATTCTTTATCCGCTTCCGTGCTCGGCTTTATCCAGCTGAGAGCCTCTATCGCTTCGTCTCTTGCGTCTTCCGCTGCTCCCTGTGCTGTTACTGCCGCGTTTTTGGCCGCCACAGCATCGTTCCTGGCCTGTTCCGCTGCTCCCTGTGCTGTCACTGCTGCTTCTTTTGCTGTCACTGCTGCTTCTTTTGCTGTCACAGCATCGTTCTTGGCTGTAACTGCGCTGTTCTTGGCTGTTACGGCATCGTTCTTGGCCGTTACGGCATCATCCTTGGCTTCCTCTGCCAGCTCCGCATTCTGGGCGCATTCCATCTGAACAGTGGCCCATTCCTCTTCCGTTCCCTCATATCCCTGCTCCACTGCCAGTGCGTATGCGCTCACCGGTCCCAAATCCTTCTGGATCATGTTTACAGCACCTCCCATATCAATCTTCCGTTTTCGATCTCAAAGTCGATCTCGTCCACGCTTTGTGTGTGGCTGTAGATCAGATGCCCGTTTGCATCGATCTCCATTTCCATGTACCCGGCATCAGCGGCGGCCTGCTCGGCCCGGTCGGCAGCCTGTTCGGCCATTTCCCGGTTTTCAAGCGCGTCCGCGGCGCTGGAGGCAGCGCTGATGGCGGAAATTTGCGCCTGCCCGCCTGCACAGATCACCTGATCCACCCAGCTTTGCCAGGGGGCGGGCGCCGGACCGGGCGGGTCTAGCGCCGGAAGCACCCGGGTGTCAAACAGACGGCTCTTCATCAGCCTGCCGTTCAGGGTCACGTTCACCTGGCACAGGCCCTGTCCGCACAGGGCGGTGTCGCTTCCCGTGATGGGCCAGATGAGCTCATTTTCATTCAGTTCTGTGAGCACGGGAGAGGGGCTTGCCTCCCCGGGTCGCCGGTGGGTGAGCACGAAGGCACAGCCGGGCAGCTGCTTTTTGTAGAGCCCCACGCTGAAGCGTGCCTCGGTCACGTTGTTTTCGCCCTGATGCCCCAGCACAAGGGGAATCCCCTCCCTTGCATAGAGGATCCTCACCGTGTTGTTTCCTCCTTTCCGTTTTCGCTGCTTTTCAACAGCCGTTCGGCGGTGTCCTGGTCAATGTAGGGGTTCAGTTCCAGCGCGGCGCGCCGGTCGATATCCCCGCGCATCAGGTAAATATCCTGCACCGTTTCATGGGCGTTGCTGATGCTCTGGCGGCGAAACACCACTTCCTCGGTGGTGATGCCGTTGAGCGCCAGCACCCTTTGCACAAAGCGGAAGCACTGCCATTCAAAGCCGCTGCATTTCAGGTCCAGGTCGCTCATCGCTGCGCGGATCGCCACATTGGTGAGGCTGCCGCCGGTCACGCTTTCCATATCCAGGGCCATAAAATCGGCATAGAGCTGCTTGTGCAGAATGCTCAGCGCGGTGCGCCGGGCTTCATAGGGCACCTCCAGCGTGCGGGCTTCGGCGCTGGCGGGGCCGGTGCCCAGGTCGTTGCGGCTTATCACCATTTTCAGCCGGTTGATCTGCTCCTGCACCTCCAGGGCCTGCTGCATTTCACCGCCAAAGTTGTTCAGCACCCAGTAAACGTCATTGGCACGGTCCAGATTATTGCCAAGGTCGCTCAGGATGTTGTCATAGGCGTCGATCTTGCGCTTGATGGCGGGGGTAAGCTCGCTTTCCTTTTCGTTGTTGGCGTAAAGGGGGATCACGGGCAGAAACGGCCATTCCGGCGCATCTTCTTCCGGGGTGCGCACATAGGGCATTTTCGAGCCCCTGCTGAGAAGCTTTCCTTCATGAAAGCTCATCAGGGTCACGCCGCCTCGTTCAAACAGGCGCAGGCGCAGGGGCCGGTCCTCGTCGATCTGCCAGAACTGGATGCCTGCTCCGGGCTCCCCGTTCTCCTCGTCATAGAGGGGCACGAAGCCGCACAGACTGCTGCCCGCGGCGGGGATCACCTCCAGATGATCCAGGTTGAAAAATCCCCAGCAAACGCCCTGCACCAGGGCCTGCTGGCCCATTTCCTCCAGGGCTTTGTCAAAGCCGGGGCCCAGGCGTTCCTTATCCTCAGCGGAGCGCAGGATCACGCCGTTTCCCAGCAGATACTGGCTCAGCTGCAGCACGGCCTTGCGGAAAAAGCTGCTGGGCAGCTGGTTGCCCTTCACCCTCACGCTGCGCACGCTTCTGCGCGTGCGTCCTCTCTCGTCGGTCTCTGTCTGCACGTCGGCCCGGAGCAGGTATTTCTGCATGATCTGGCGGTTGCGGCCGCAGAAGTAATCCGAGGCTTCCAGTGCTCTGCGAAACTCGCTGCTCCCGCGATAGCTTTCCACACACTTCAGGCAAAAATCGGGCAGGTCCCGCTGACGCACGGGAATGAGATCCTGATAGGTGTATCGGGTAAACATTCCTTTCCTCCTGTCTTTCTTTCCGCGGCCGTGCCGGCTGTGTCCGGCTTTCCGCCGCGGCCTTATCCTATGCCCGCTGTGCCCGGGGCACAATTTTATTCTGTTTCATTTTTCTTTATTCGGTTTCATTCTTTTCCATTCCGCTTGAACCCGGATCATTTTTCCCCGTATTGCTTCATTTTTTTCTGCTGTACAGAGGCATAAAAAACAGAGGGGCCTTCATTCCGGCTCATATCGGGATGAAGGCCTCTCTGCATGTTACGCGGGGTTCTGCCTCTTATTGGGTTTTCAGTTTTTCAGGTCCGGCTCCTGGGCTCTGGCTCTCACATATTCCGCCACTGCCTGGATGCGGTTCACGGATTCCTTTATCAGTTCCTCATCCTGTTCCGGATCGATCATGGCCAGGGCATTGCCAAGCAGGTAGGAGGAGGCCCGCTGTGCCACGTTGATATAATCATCCAGCTGCTGCTCAATGGTGTTTTCTGAGCTGCTGCCATAGGTCTTTTCACAGTAGTCGGTCATCATGTCCGCTGCAGCGTCATAAATGCGGCTTACCAGTTCGTCCAACTCCTGCTGGTGTTTTTTGTTGTTCATATCGGTGCTCCTTTCAGTTGATGGTTTATTAGCTTGCCCGGCTCTTTCCATTTTGTATACCGGTTTTTACGCACGGGTTGTAACTTGCCCGGGGGGTATGCTATAATGAACACAGGATATGTCCATTTGCATAAAAGGTTCGTATAACAAAGTGAATGTGCAGGAAATATCGGCCTGCATCATCTTACAAAAATGGGATAAGGAACGGAGTTGGAAAAATGGATGGCAGAAGGATCATTCGGGATCAGGAATTGCAGCAGGTGAACGGCGGCGCCCAAACAGGAGATGATGCGCTCATGAACGGGATCATGTCTGTGGATCAGCTCGTTGTTTTTTTCCTTACACATTGGGGAGAGTATCCCACCGAGCTTGAACGGTTTATTGAGCAGAACCGCGGTTCCCAGGAAGCGGTCAGGCTGATCTGTGCCGCGATCGACAGCTATTCTGATGCGGATGAAAATGTGAAACAGGCATTCCGCATGGCGCTGCAGCAGGCCGGGCTTATGATGCCCCAATGAAATGCGGATCGATCCGGTCGCATGAAGCTGCGGCGTAGTAGGGAAGGCGCTTCGCTGCCTGCTTTTTAAGTGTTGATCGGGCGGACAGAGCGGAACCGGTCAGCCGTTACGGTCAAAAAGGAAAGGAGATCTGAAAAATGGATAACGAAAAAAAGGTCCCTCTGAAGGATGAGGAATTGGATCAGGTAAACGGTGGGTTTAAGTTCCTGCTTAAAGACCCGCCCAAATTCATCAAAACTCTGCTGAGGCTCTTCTTTGGCATCAAGGAAAAAACGAAGGATGAGGATTGACCGGGCGCAGGATCATTTGGGATAAACAGGGGGAGAGCATCCTGAAATGGGGCTCGGTTCCCTGGAGTCAGCGCAGTTTTCCGGTGTAAAGCTTGGCCAGGCCGCCTTCGCTGGTTTCCCGGTAGCAGCGGCTCAGGTCCTTCCCGGTTTGGTACATGGTGGCTACCACGGTGTCAAAGCTCACCTTCCGGTTTTCCCAGTTCACCTCCGCAAGGTTGGCGGCGTTCAGGGCGCGGAGGGCCCCGGCGGCGTTGCGCTCAATGCAGGGAATCTGCACCAGCCCGCCCACAGGGTCGCAGGTGAGCCCCAGGCAATGCTCCATTGCCATTTCAGCGGCGCATTCCACCTGGGCCAGGTTCAAACCGTGCAGATGCGCGAGGGCGGCGGAGGCCATGGAACAGGCGCTGCCCACCTCGGCCTGACACCCGGCTTCCGCACCGGATACCGAGGCGTTCACCCGGATGATCTGCCCCACCAGGCCGGCCACGGCCAGGGCATCCCGGATTTCCTCATCGCTGCAGCCAAAGAGCTGCTTTTCATAGCACAGCACCGCGGGCACCACGCCGCAGGCCCCGCAGGTGGGGGCCGTTACCATGCGCCCGCCGGCGGCGTTTTCTTCACATGCCGCGTAGGCATAGGCCGCAGCCATGAAGTGGCCTTTTTTCAGCAGATCCCGGTCCCGCAGGGCTTTTTCCATCATCTCTTTGGCCCTGCGCTGCACATGAAGCCCGCCGGGAAGCTCGCCGCCTGTCTGCAGCCCGGCTTTTACGGTCGTCTGCATCTGGTCCCACACCTTATCAAGATGGGTGCGCACTTCAGGCTCATAGCGGTACACATAATCTGCTATGGTGATATGATCCCGCTCACATTCCGCGCGGATTTGATCGAAGGTGGAGGAGGGATACACCTCCCGGTCCGGGTTCGGCTTGTCGCCGTCAAAGCGGATGGCGCCGCCGCCCACACTGATCACCCGTTCGCGTTTGAGCAGGCTTTCTCCCCGGAAAACCTCCACATCCATCGTGTTGGGATGGGGAAGCGGCGTGTCGCTCATGTCCCATACGATCTCAGCCCGGTTTTCTCCCAGCGTTTTCAGAATGGCCCGGTCGGTCCCGTGGCCGCTGCCTGTGCGGGAAAGGGAGCCGAACAGGGTCACGCGAAAATGATCCGCCTCAGGATATTTTGCCATGATGCGCAGGCAGGCTTTTTCAGGCCCCATCGTGTGGGAGCTGGAAGGACCGATACCGATGCGGAAAATGCCCTCGATTGAATGCATAAAACCTCCGGGCGCAGTTTTTCATGTTCTGCGCTTATTTGTTTACTTTTTTTCGGCCGGGTCAGTGCTTTTTCACGATGCTTACGATCAGGGAGATGAGAAACAGCGGAATGCCTACCGCACCGAAAGCATAGCGCAGGCTGCAGCAGAAGCGCAGAAACTGTTCAAACGCCAGGTCGTACCGGTCGGCCTTGAGGAAGTTGCCCGGATTCTGATAGAAAATGAAACCCAGCACGGAAAAAACGATGAACATGAGTCCCAGAAAAACGCAGATCGCGGTGCCCTTATGATCCTGGTGCATGGTGACACATCCTTTCAAAATGATCGGTGAAAAAGGAAACGAGGAGGGGTGTTAACGCGGCTCCTTCAGCAGCGGGGCTCCGGTGAAGCCAGGGTCTCAAGCAGCTTGGGAATGTCGATGGGCTTTGCCAGATGCCCGTCCATGCCGGCTGCCAGGGCATTTTGCCGGTCCTCCTCAAAAGCGTTGGCGGTCATGGCCAGAATTCGCAGGCCTGCCTGATCCCTGTTTTTAAGAGCTCGAATGGCCCGGGTGGCTTCATAGCCGTTCATACGGGGCATCTGCACATCCATCAATATCACGTCGATATCGCCGGGCCGGGAGGCTTTCACCTTTTCCAGGGCGGCTACACCGTCCTCGGCAATATCCACCACCGCTCCCACATCGGTGAGGATCTCCGTGGCGATCTCGCGGTTCATCTCGTTGTCTTCCACCAGCAGGATACGCATTCCCTGCAGGCTTACGGGGCCGGAAACGTTCTTTTCCTGCACGCGGGGCTGGAAGGAACGGTCGATCCTGAAGGGAATAAGAACGGTGAAGCGGGTACCCTTGTCCGGAGAGGAGGTCACACTGATGCTGCCGCTCATCAGGTCCGCCAGCTTTTTCACAATGGGCATGCCCAGACCGGTGCCCTGGATGCGGCTGACGGTGGAGGTCTCTTCCCGGCTGAATTCTTCAAACAGGTGGGGGAGATAGTCGCTGCTCATGCCGATTCCGTTATCCTCCACCACGATTTGCAGCTGGATGGCGCCGTCTTCTCCGGTTTCCGCTTCTTCGATCCGGAGGAGGACTTTTCCGCCGTCCGGGGTATATTTGATGGCGTTGCTGATCAGGTTGTTTACCACCTGGGTGAGCCGGTCCTCATCTCCGAGCAGATGGGTGAAGGGGGCATTCTCCAGTTCTGCAGTCATCGTGAGGCCTTTTTCTTCGGCATGACCGGCATAAACCGTGAGGGCGGTGTTCACAAACGCGGCAAGGTCGATCTTCTGCTCCTGCAGCACGATGCGTCCGCTTTCGATGCGGCTCATTTCCAGAACCTGGTTTACCAGGCTGAGCATCTGTTTTCCGGCAGTGTCGATCTTCTGCAGATAATCGCCGATCTCCCCGTCCCGGTTCTTTTTAAGCGCGATGCCGGTGTAGCCCAGAATGGCGTTCATGGGGGTGCGCACATCATGGCTCATGTTGAAAAGGAAGCTGCTCTTGGCCCGGCTGGCCTGCAGGGCTTCATCACGGGCTTTTTCCAGATCCTTGCGGTAGCCCAGTTCCTTTTTGATCTCGTTGTCCGTGCAGCGGATGCTGTTCAGCATGCCGATCAATTGTTTGTTCCTATTGCGGATGGGAATGAAGCGCTCCTGGAAAAAGGTGTTGTTCTCTCCCATGGGAAAGCGAAAGTTGACCACATGGATCTCGTCTCTGCTGAAGCTTTCCAGCATCGGGCCTTTACCGGTTTCTTCGAGGAAAGCGTTCTGTTCCTCTTTAGCAAGGCGTTGAGCGGTCATGTTAATCCGCTTTCGCAGATCCTTTTCATTTGTCCACTCCGGTCCCATCCGGGAGGCAAAGGAGGGAGAAATGGTGCTGTACCGGTCTTCAGAAAGGCTGAGGCTGCCGTTTTCCATGCTGATGACATCCATGCTTTCATAATCCCGGGCAATGGCTTCCAGCAGGGCTATCTCGTGTTCCCGGGCCTGGCCAATCTCGGAAATATCCTTTACTGTGGTGTAGGCGATCACGTCCCCGGTGGAATCGCGTATCATGCAGATGGAGCGCCGAAGATATTTTTGATTTCCGGAAAGGGTTTCGGCAGTGTAGTCGAAGGTCATTTCCGTGTTCCCATCGGCAAAATACTGCAGAAGATGCTTACGGTCGGTGGAAATTCTGAAGGTCTTTTCTGATTTGCCGCTGATATATTTTCTTTTCCATGCTTCGATATAGCGGTCGTAGGAGCAGGGAAGGTGCAGCCCCAGGATATCAGAGAGTGGAACGGGCTTTCCGTCATCGGTTTTCCATATGCCGTAGATGAGCTCGTCCCTGGTAAGGTTTACTTCCAGCGTGATCAGGGAACCGGACTGGATGGCATTCTGGTAGTTTTCCAGCTTTTCCTGCAGCCTGTGGCTTTCTTCCAGGGCTTTCTTCTGTTTTTTGTTGTTCACGCTGCGGTTGATCACCAGAACAAGCAGCGCGATCACGACTGCCGTCAGCGCCAGCGCCAGCCAGATGTGTTCTTTCAGAAACTGGAGCCAGGAAACAGCGGCGCTCTGTATCAGAGCGTGATGGATCTCCATCGAGTTGATGTCGCTGGCACTGATCAGGTTCAGACCCCGGTCGATCAGCAGGATCAGCGTTGGATCCTCCCGGGCGGCGGCAAAGCAAATGGAACACCGGGCGCTCAGCGGAGTGATCTGTAAATTGCGATCGAACCGTTCTGCTTCCCTTTCAAGTGCGTAGGTGTGGGCGATCACACAGTTCGCTTTTCCGTCAGTCACTGCGCGGATGGCGGATTGCAGGTCGCCATACAGGAGCAGTTCATCCTCAGGGTAAAACTCCCTCACATAGCTGACCCCCGGCCGCGTTATACCGGTCGCGATGCGTATGGGTCCGGAAAGGTCTGTTCCCGGGAGGGAAAGCATGCTCATCGGGGTCGAGATGATGGTGTTGGACAGCGCCAGAATGTTTTTTTCTGCATCATAGGGGCTGCAGTATTCGGGACACATCAGATCGGCCCTCCCGGAGGAGATCGCCGCGCGCATGTCGCCCACGCTGGGATACAATGTCCATTCCGCTGAGATATCCAGGTGAAGGTCGTTCAGAATGCGATCCAGCACATCCACATAAACGCCGTTCACTTCGCCGCTTTCGTTTACATAGCAATAAGGCACGTCGTCAGCCAGTCCGGCCACATGCAGCACCTTCCGGCTGTTTATGAAGGAGCGCTCCTTCTCAGAGAGCATATAGGAGGAAAGAGAGGAACGGATATATCTTTGTCTGAGGGAAACGAGAGTCTCCGGAAAGTCCTCTGTCATGTGCAGGTATACCTGCTCCAGTTCTTCCTTCAGGTCGGGTCTTTGAGGGTTTACCGCTAAGGCTACCGGAGCAGAGCCTATGTTGCACAGTCCTGTGAACCCTTTTTCCGGGTTGCAGGTGTCGATGGCAAGAACATACTGAGCACTGCCGTCCCTGACCATGTTCCAGGTGTCTGCAAAGAACGGGGTGGTGATGAATTGCATGCTTACTCCGTTTTGAGCAGCCCAGGCTTCAAAAACCGTATTCTGCCAGGCATTCTCTACAGTGGCCAGACTGGCACCCTGAAGCGTATCCAGTGAAAAATGAATGTTTTTTTCATCGCTTGTCAGGCCGGCCAGGAAGTATTGCTCGTCCGGCAGCCCCACATCCGCAAAGAGCACTTCCTTTTCTCTTTCAGGGGTGCGCACGATGCAGGGGAGCAGGTCGATCTCCCCCCTGAGAAGCTGATCATACAGCTGGGAAAAGCTGCCATAAACATACTCGTATTCCCAGGTGGTAAACAGGGAGATCTCATTCATCAGAGCGTAAATATAGCCGCTCTTTTCTCCGCCTGCTTCCGCGCCTTCCATGTAATTTTCCAATTCAAAATAACCCATACGCAGCTTTGTGCTTTCTCCCTTTGCAAAGCAGGGAATAAGCAGCGTCAGCATGAGCAGCAGGGGCGCAAAGCGGTATAGAAGCCGTTTTTTCATATTTGATCTCCTGTACGGTGAGGGCATCGCTGGAAGTGATGACCCACTGGGGTATGAATGGAGATAAAGGTACACCTTTACATATTGATTATAAAGCATATATCTGAATAAATCAACGGGAAGGCGAACCAATATCCGGTCAGCTTTCCCGATAAACGATCAAAGGAGGATGTGTGATTTTCTGTCAGGGTTATTATAGCCGGTATCCGTCCTTGTCCCGGAACAAAGGCGGTCGATATTGTTACTTTCAGCAGACGATCACCGCAAAGACGTGTCTGAATCCCGCTGCAGGGCAGGAAGAGGGATCTGCCTTACAAAGTGTAAAGGGGGCTTTCAAACCGGCAAAACTGTGATATGATTAAGTCCGGAACAAACAGGGGCCGTGCTGCGGCCCCGGAATCGAGGTAAAAGAAATGAGAAAGCATGTGTTCTGCCTGATCCTTTTCTTCGGCTTACTGGCTTCCCTGTGCTGCCTTGCCGGGGAGGATATGACCATGAAAGCGGAAGGAAAAACGCTTGCCCTGTATGCGCCGGAAACGGTGGAAACGGTGTTTATCTCCTTTGACGGCACGGTGATCGTTACTCCCTATTCACAGGAAATGGCAGGGGAGGGGTTCCAGTGCATCAAATGGTGTGTTCCGGAGGAACTGTGGCCGGAAACGCCGCTTTTTACCGCCGCGGCGGTGATGCCGGAGGGGACAAGATCCCTTATGACGCTTGTGGGCTGTGATGAGGAAGGGATGCTGTATGTGCTGGGGGTTTCCCGCACGATAGGCGAAATGTATGCGGATCTCAGCGAAGGCTACGAGGTCTCGGAAGGACGCACTCTTTATGTGCGTTTGCCCGGCAGCCCCTACACCGGCTATGAGTGGACATATATTCCCGATAACAGCGGCACCTGTTTCCTTGCGGAGGAGATGGAAGTGAACATGACTGTGGATCAGCCGGAGGATGTGATCACCGATACGGCTGCCGGTTATTTCTTCCTTCCCGAACCGGATGCTCCCGGAAGGGAAGGAAGCCTGATGTTTGAAAGGATCCTGGCTCCGGAAGGAGCTAATCCCATTGGCAGACTGATCGTGCGTTACACCCTGAATGGGGAGGGAGAATTTGAAGATTTTTCCATGGAGCTTATTGAG
>JAZLIA010000148.1:0-2067 GCA_045617125.1 Clostridia bacterium
CCCAAAGAGTGAAACAACTGGGCGGTATCGCTCTGAAGTTTGTTTCCCCCGGTGTAGATGGCGTGCCGGACAGACTGGTGCTGCTTCCGAAAAAGCACATCGCGTTTATCGAGGTGAAAGCACCTGGGCAGAAGATGCGGCCTTTACAGCTGAAAAGACAGCAGCAGCTGGAAGCACTGGGATTCAAGGTGTACTGCGTTGACAATCCTGAGCAAATCGGAGGTGTATTGGATGAAATACAAGCCACATGATTATCAAGCCTATGCCACCCGCTTTATTTTAGAGCACCCAGTGGCGGCTATTTTCCTGGAATGCGGTCTGGGTAAAACGGTGATAACCCTGGCTGCCATCCTGCAACTGTGCCTGGACCGATTTGAGATCCGGCGCGTACTGATCATCGCCCCGCTGCGTGTGGCACAGAGCAGCTGGCCGGACGAGATCCGGAAATGGGATCACCTAAAAAATCTCACCTATGCAGTAGCAGTTGGAAGCGCCGAAGAAAGAAAAGCGGCGCTCCGGGAACAGGCACTCATTACCGTTATCAACCGGGAAAATGTACAGTGGCTGCTGGAAGACAGCGGCGTTCCTTTCGACTGGGATATGGTTGTGATTGACGAACTGTCTTCATTCAAAAGCTGGCAGGCAAAACGGTTCAGGAGCCTTTTGAAAGCCCGACCCGGAATAAAACGGATCGTCGGTCTGACAGGTACACCGAGCAGCAATGGCCTGATGGACCTATGGGCGGAGTTCCGTGTGCTGGATATGGGAAAGCGGCTCGGCAAGTTCATCACCCATTATCGGGATGAGGTCTTCACCCCGGACAAGCGGAATGCCCAGGTCATTTTCTCCTATAAGCCGAAGCCCGGCGCAGAGGAAGAGATCTACCGCAGGATCGGAGACATCACCATCAGCATGAAAAGCACGGATTACCTGAAAATGCCGGAATGTGTAATGAACGAAGTATGCGTGGACCTTTCAGAAAAGGAACGCGGAATGTATGACCAGTTGAAAAAAGAGATGGTACTGAACTTGAAGGATGAGGAAATCGACGCTTTGAATGCAGCATCCCTGTCAAACAAACTGTGCCAGATGGCAAATGGCGCGATCTACGGCGAGGATACTGGTGAAGAACGGTGTGTGCATCACATCCATGACAGAAAGCTGGACGCGCTGGAGGATCTGATCGAGGCTGCAAACGGCAAGCCTGTGCTGGTAGCCTACTGGTTCAAGCATGACCTGGCCCGTATTCAGAAACGCTTCACTGTTCGTGAGATCAAGACCCCTGATGACATCCGCGCCTGGAATGAAGGCAGAATACCGGTGGCGGTCATACACCCCGCTTCTGCCGGACATGGGCTGAACCTGCAATCCGGTGGCAGCACGCTTATCTGGTTCGGACTGACATGGAGTCTGGAACTGTACCAGCAGACAAATGCCCGACTGTGGCGACAAGGCCAGACAGCGGAAACGGTGATCATCCACCACATTATTACCCGGAACACGATTGACGAACAGATCATGGCCGCCCTGAATCGGAAAGATAAAACACAGGCCGCCCTGATCGACGCCGTAAAGGCACAGCTGGAGGGATGAGCATGGACGGATTTGAGAGACTGACGCAGGCCATTATTGTTCAGGCCACAAACGACTACAGAAAAGCACTGGCCGGGAAACGCAAAAATCCGATGCACGAACAGCATCAAAAACAGATTCGGGAGTGTGAGCGATTCTTCCGCTCCGCGTGGTTTTCCTCGCTGTGTGCTCTGGACGGTGAAGATTTGATTCACAAACTGAAGAAGGAGGTAGCTGCCGTATGACCACAAAGGAATATTTTGAACAGGCGATTACGCTGGACAAGCGTATCGACAGCAAGCTGGAATATCTGACATCGCTTCGGGCACTCGCCACAAAAACGAATTCTTCCCTGAATGAGGCTCCTGTGTCCGGTACACGGAATGTGCATCGGCTGGAGGATGTGATCTGCAAGATCCCCGACCTGGAGAATGAATTCAACGCGGATATCGACAGGCTCGTCGATATGAAGCGGGAGTTTACCGACATTATTCG
>JAZLIA010000149.1:0-5010 GCA_045617125.1 Clostridia bacterium
CCTTGGGAACGGTCCAGTCCAGGGTGATGTTGGAGAAGGGAGCCTGTGTGCCCCAGCGGGAAGGCGTGTTCACACCGTAGATAAAGCTCTGGATGCACTGCTTCACTTCTTGTTGGGTAAGATGATCCACCTTTACGAAGGGCGCCAGATAGGTATCAAAGGAAGAGAATGCCTGGGCGCCTGCCCATTCGTTCTGCATGATGCCGAGAAAGTTGACCATCTGGTTGCAAAGCGTGCTTAAATGCCCGGCAGGGGAAGAGGTGATCTTGCCCGGAACACCGCCCAGGCCCTCTTTGATCAGCTGCTTCAGGCTCCACCCGGCGCAGTAGCCGGTGAGCATGCTCAGATCGTGGATGTGAATGGCTGCTCCGCGGTGAGCCTCGGCAATTTCGCTGTCGTAGATCTCGCTCAGCCAGTAATTGGCGGTGATGGCGCCACTGTTGGAAAGGATGAGGCCGCCCACGGAATAGGTGACGGTGCTGTTTTCTTTCACGCGCCAGTCGTTGATCTGCAGATAATCATTCACCAGCTCCTTGTAGTTCAGCAGCGTGGAATTGACATTGCGGATCTTTTCCCGCTGTTTGCGGTAAAGAATATAAGCCTTGGCCACATCCGTGTAGCCAGCTTCGGAAAGCACGTTTTCCACGCAATCCTGGATCTCTTCCACACTGATCAGATCGTTTTTGATCTTGGGCTCAAATGCGGAGGTGACCCGAAGAGCGAGCAGGTCCATTACACTGGGATGGGACTGCTTATTGAGTGCGGCGAAGGCTTTTCCGATGGCCTTGCTGATCTTGTTGATATCAAATTCGGTAATGGTGCCGTCTCTCTTGATCACTTTGTACATGAATACTTCTCCTTTTGATACGGATATATACATTTGTGCTGAAACAATCGGGGCGCACAAAAAATTCATATCTATTCAGCCGCTTACAGGCAGCGAGCATAATATAGCATAGAATATCAGATTAGTCAATATATGGAAAGAGGATTTTTATGAAATACTATATATAGTGGTGTTACTGTAAAATAGGCTTCTGACGGCTATCCTGATCACTGGCCGCGCACCGATACCGTTTTGACCCAGGGACGCATGATATCGGCGTAGAGAAAGAGTTCCTTTTCATCAGGAGCGGAAAAACCGGAATACATCACTGTGTCCCGGTCGGTAAAGGGCTGAAGGTAATAGGCGGCTGCACCGTTTAGCCATGGGCCGATCTTTTCAAAGCTTTCCCGGTCATGCAGCTGCTGCACCACCGTGGTGCGGAATTCATAGGGAACACGCCCTTCCAGCAGAACAGAGATGCTCTCGTTGATCTTTTCAAGCGGCATTTCCTTTCGACCGCAGGTAACGGCATAGCGGTCGGGACTGTTTTTGATATCCATTGCCACATAATCCACAAGCCCCGCCTTCAGCAGCTTTTTCAAATCGTCAGGATGGTTGCCGTTGGTGTCGAGCTTGACGGGATAACCCAGATCGCGGATCGAGCGGATCAGATCCTCCAAACCCGGGTTGAGCAGAGGCTCGCCTCCGGTGATGGCCACTCCATCCAGAAGCCCTTTGCGTTTTGATAGAAAGGCGATCAGCTCCTGTGAATCCATGACCGGCTGGGCGGTGTTCCTTTTTATCAGTTCGCTGTTGTGGCAGAAGGGACAATTCAAATCACAGCCCGCAAGAAATACTGTGCAGGCGACTTTGCCGGGGTAATCCAGCAGCGTCATCTTTTGCAGACCGTGTATATCCATAGCCCCCTCCTTTGCGTGCTTTTTGATTATATCAGATATCAGAAAAACAGGCTGTTAAATCTTTCTGAATTTTATCGCAGGGGAGAAACTTATATCAGAATACACGATGATTGAAGGATTGCCAATATTGATATTTTGAAAAGCAGGGATGATTTGCTGCACAATAAAAAGTCCGATCATAAGTCAATCTTAGACGGTGATTATGACCAGACTTCTGTAATGTGTGGGATTTCTTGGGGGATTTACAAGCAAGGAAGCGTTCCGAGCCGCTAAGCGGCGACGGAAGGCGACCATTGCGCCGCTCACCGAGCGCAGAGAGAGGGGATGTAAACCATCATGAAAACGCAGTTTTCATGATGAAGAGATCACCCCAGATCCACAATGATCGGCAGGATCATGGGATTTCGCTTGATCTTTTCATAGATGAAGCGATGCAGCTCATCCTTGATGCGGTTTTTGATGGAAGGCCAGTCGCTGCCCTCAATGCGGCCATAGGAAGCAATGATCGTACGCACCACATCCCGGGTCTGCTCGATGATATCTTCATTTTCACGCACATACACAAAGCCGCGGCTGATTACATCCGGCCCGGAAACCAGAATGCAATTGGTGCGGTCGAAAGCCATTGCCACAATGATGAGACCATCCTGGGAAAGATGCTTGCGGTCTCTGAGCACCACGTTGCCGACATCCCCGATGCCGAGGCCGTCCACCATCACTTCACCGATCGGAACGGTGCCTACCACGGTGAACTCATCCTCGCTCAGCTCCATTACGTTGCCGGCAGAAGGAAGCATGATGTTTTCGCGGGGCATGCCCATCTGCTCCGCCAGCTCAGCGTGCTGGAACAGCATGCGGTATTCGCCGTGAACGGGGATGAAGTATTTGGGTTTCACCAAAGAATGCATCAGCTTGATCTCTTCCTGGCAGGCGTGACCGGAAACATGCACTGCGGCCATGGCTTCATAGATAACCTCGGCACCGCAGCGGTAAAGCTGATTGATCACGCGGGAAACATATTTTTCATTACCGGGAATTGGGTTGGCTGAAATGATCACCTTGTCGGTGGGACGAATCTGCAGCTTGCGGTGTTCGGAATATGCCATGCGGGTAAGCCCGCTCATGGGTTCGCCCTGTGCGCCGGTGGTGAGGATCAGCAGCTCATCGTCATTATAATTTTCAAGCTCATCCACATCCAGTACACATTCGGGAGGAATGACCAGCTCGCCAAGATCGATGGCAACACTGGTGACGCTTATCATGCTGCGCCCAACAAAGCAAACCTTTCGGCCGAAATGCAGGGCACTGTCGATCACCTGCTGCACACGGTTGATGTTGCTGGAGAACATGGCGACGATCACGCGTCCCCTGGCATTTCTGAGCTGGTTGATGAACATCTCGCCGATCTTCTTTTCGCTCATCGTGTAGCCCGGCCGCTCAATGTTGGTGCTTTCGCACAGCAGGGCAAGCACGCCGCGTTCTCCAACTTCGGCAAGACTGCTCAGGTCGGTCACCTGACCGTCGGGAGGCGTGTAGTCGATCTTGAAGTCGCCGCTGTGAACGATCACGCCCGCAGGGCAGGAGATGATCAGGGCACAGGCGCCGGGAATGGAGTGGCTCACATGGATGAATTTGATGGTGAAAGCGCCGATATGCACTTCCTGCCGCGGCATTACGGGGGTCATCGGAATGCCGTTCACCCGATGCTCCTTCAGCTTGATCTCGATCAGGGCCAGAGTGAGACGGGTGCCGTAAATCGGGGCAGGCACCTGCTCAAGCACATAAGGAGTGGCGCCGATATGATCCTCATGACCATGGGTGAAAACATAGCCGCGCACCCGGTCCCGGTTTTCCACAAGATAGGAAACATCCGGGATCACCAGGTCGATCCCCAGCATATCCTCCTTTGGAAAAATGGAACCGCAATCTACCACAAGAAGATCGTCCTCATACTCGATGACGGTCATGTTTTTGCCGATCTCATCTACGCCGCCCAGAGAAATAATTCGTACCTTCGGCACGTCAGACATAAACTACTCCTTTCAGAACCCGGAGAAAGCGTTTACAGTACAAACACAGGATATAATAATATCAACGGTTCCGGATACAGGTCCGTTCCCGGTGAATCGATTCGACTGTCTGTAACGAATGAGGGTCCAATCCCTTATATAATAACACAAAACTTTTCAGATTTCTACCTATATGAAAACTTTTTTTTTATTCAGATACGGAATGTTCGTCATACAGGAACATATGGCTGTTTTTTGACCATTTCAAAAAAGTTTTCCAAAGGGAACCAAAAATTTTGAATTTTCAGTTGACAAATCGGGATGAATTCTGTATAATGCATTTCGTCACATGGAAGTGCGGTCTGCGGTTGTGGCGGAATCGGCATACGCGCACGTTTGAGGGGCGTGTCCTTAACCGGGTACGAGTTCAAGTCTCGTCAACCGCACCATAACTGATACGGTAATTGATACAATAGTGTCGATTACCGTATCGTTTTTTTATGCCCATAAAGCCTTTGTATTTCTGCGGTTTCAAATGGCAGAGGGTGCAAACTGCTTACGCAAGGGCTGTCCGGGGAAAGTTTCCGTATGCGAATTTTGCCGGAAATACCGAAATCCCCAAAAGCTATCGTTTAGAATAATCCTATCGTTTATGGCAGAAAGAAAGCCCGGAGCATCATCACTCCGAGCCTTTTTCATTTACAGCGTTTCGGTTATCTCGCTGCCGTTCTTGAATTTGAAAACCAGCCTGTCATCATCGTAGTCGGTGACGTGGTCAACAAAGGCATTCCACAGAGATGCGTCAAAGGTGACCGGCAGTTCCGGCAAAAGGCGAATTTCTGTCATAAAGCACTCGATGATATCGACCTCAAAGGCAAGCGTGACCTTTCTGCCCTGCAGGGCATCATAGCGTTTCTGCGCCTTGTCGAACCGCTCTGCGTATCCATCATACCGCTCGTTGTAATCATCCTGACTCATAGCCGTTGATGCGTTTTCGCTGATCAGCTTCTGCGTAAGAGCCGAAACGGAATCCATCTCCTCGGTGAGTGCCTCGCACTCCTTGTCGATATCCGTGGTGTCCGAAAGAGTCTCTCGCATCGTTTCGCAGTCATCAAGAAGCCTTTCCCGGTCGGATACCAGTTTTCCAAGAGCGGACAGGAAGAGCGTTTCTATCTGTTCTTCGTAAAGATGGTGCGTACCGCATTTTTTGTCTCCGGCGTATTTCCCGTTGCATCTCCATACCACACGGCGGTAT